>JAIXUU010000127.1 GCA_027483405.1 Planctomyces sp.
AATCGCCACCATCGACAGTGGGACTTGCTCGAGAAAGCCCAACATCCGGTCGGTCATCAATCGCTCAGGAGAAAGGTAAAGCAATCGAAGTTCACCCGAGCGGATCTGGCCGGCAATCAGCTGTCGCTCCTGGTTAGACAACCCGCTGTGAATAGCCGCTGCTGCAACACCGACTTCCTGAAGTGACGACACTTGATCAAACATCAACGAAATCAATGGCGAAACGACAATCGCCAAGCCTGACTTTAATAGAGCTGGAACCTGGTAGCACAGCGATTTCCCGCCGCCCGTGGGAAGCACCACGACACTTTCCCGCCCATCGAGCAGAGCTTGAATCACCTGTTCTTGAAGAGGCCGAAAATCCTCGTATCCCCAAAGTCGTTGAAGTAACAAACGAGCTTCATTGAGGCAGGAACCTTGGGCGACGAATTGAGAACTCGAAGCTTGATCGAGTTTTTCACGGGTGATTTCGCAATCAGCCAAATCAGTAGCGTCCACCATACTGACCAAGCTTTCCTCCCTGAATGCTGAACTGAGTGGCTGTAACCCGTGCATGGATTACAAGCCCTATATCCCGTAGACAGCCTACAAATGATTCACTCGATCCCCAAGTCACTGGCGGCTTTTCAATCACCGGCCACAGTTCCAACCAAATGGAACTTCAAACAACGGGGAGCAGCATGATCAATTTTAACGGTCATAAGTTCTTTTTCGGCATCGTCAGGCGTCAGGCGGTTTTTGCCACTGATCGCCCAGCAAAGGTTCTCACTCGCTGATCGAAGATCCGATGTTCATTGCAAATCAACGTTGTAGAGCTTGGCGAAGGTCTCGAGCATGCATCTTCATTTCCAGACGGAAAGAGAAACATCTGTGTTTCAGGTCGGCAGCACATCACAAAATGAGCCTATGTTCAAGCACACATCTCACCTCGGGTTCCCTGGCTGCTCACGCAAAGTTTCTCGAACTTCTTCCCTGTGCACATTACCAGCCATGCTGCTGATGCTGGTGGGGACAGCCTCCACCGCCTTGGCGAATGAAACATCACTCCAGGAGCCAGGCTGGCTTCCCGTTGTAGTGGCGACCGGGCCATTAAGAACGCAGATCGATGCGACGCCTATCGAGCAGAGGCCTTACCGTCCCTTGCACTTCTACGGCAATACGATCCGCCGGGTTTATTACCGCGGGACGCCCATGCCTCGCGTCGGTGAGATGGCAGCACTTCCTTTTCGCACCATCGGTGTGGGCAGCCGTACCCGACGAGAAGAATTTGCCACTGGTCAGCTCACGACGAACCGCAGAAAAACTTCTGGTTCCCGGAAGAAATAACTTACCCAATTGCTTTCAAAGCCCTCGGATAGCTGTTTCAAGCCACTTTAATGCCTGTTTCCGCATGATGAAGCTTTTGATTCATCCACTCGTGGATCTGTGCCTTGTCAATCAATACGCCGCGAGGCATGCCTTTGATCTGATTGAGAATGAACATCACATTGGCATCGGTCGCCTGATACCCCAGATTCTGCAGATGATGGGCCACCGCGCCTTTGCCACTATGCCTCCCCAGGACGAGTTCAATCGCGGGACCTCCGACGACTTCCGGCCGATAGGGCAAATAAGTATCCGGATGCTTGAGCAGGCCGTCCTGATGAATTCCCGCTTCTGTCGCAAAAATCGTGCGGCCTGCCACGGGTTTATTCAAAGCCATCGGTACGCCAGTCTTCTTCGCTACCAACTGGCAGAGCGGAAAGAGTGACTCATAGTTGAGCTTCACCGGGCGGCCATATTGCTCCTGATTGACATAGAGCGCCATGGCCACTTCTTCCAAGGCCGCATTTCCGGCTCGCTCTCCGATCCCATTAACTGTGCATTGCACAATGTGAGCACCGGCCGTTAATCCAGCCAGGCTGTTCGCCACCGCCAGTCCCAGATCGTTGTGCATGTGCACCGCAACCAGAACTTTCCTAATCGATGGAACATGCTCCAGCAGATGACGAATGGCAGCGTACGCTCTCTCAGGTGTCAGAACACCGACGGTATCGGGATAGCCGATGGTTGTCGCACCGGCCTGGATGGCTGTTTCGTAGCATTCCACGAGAAAGTCTGCTTCAGTTCGACTCGCATCTTCCGGGCTGAAGGCCACAATATCAAACTTTTTCGAGGCGTACCGGACAGATCGATCAATGATCGACAGAACCTCAGTGCGAGATTTTCTGAGCTTATATTCCCGATGCAGAGGACTCGTCCCGATGAACAGACTCACCCCTCTTTTATGAGGTGGCAGACCGGCTAAAGCCTCATCCGCGGCGTCGACATCTCCCTCAACGGTTCGGCAAAGGGCCGTCATCACCGGCCGTTTGATCACCTGAGCCATCAGTCGAATCGCATCAAAATCCTGTTGAGAACTGGCTGGAAAACCTGCATCGAGCGAGTGAATCCCGGCAGTTTCAAGAGCCAGAGCAATTTCTCGTTTCTCTTCGGGCTCTAAAGTCGCCCCTGGCATCTGCTCACCATCACGAAGCGTGGTGTCACTCAGCATGATCCGGCCAGAGCGCCGATGACTCTGAATGATCGCCTGCTGAATCGGCTTCTTGATTGGTCGAATCCATGCTTTGAGCCAATCCATGGCATACCCATTTTTAAAAGCCTGCGGAAACAACCCAACGAAAATCTCAACAAAAAGAGAGTTCGATATCGGCGTTACCAAGTCTTGTGGAAAGTCTCGCGTCGATACTTACTTCAGGATCTGGGGTAAAGTCGTCTTCAAATCCTGAACAGTGGCTCCACGGTTCACCACACGACCAGCTCGATCTGTCAGAATCATCGTAGGCAACGTGATGACACCCAGTTGAACCGCCGCCGGACTTTCCAGACCACCTCGCTCGTAGATCTGCGGCCAACGCATCTTGTTTTCCACACGGAATTTGTTCACGTCCTGAGGTGACGTATCCACATCAAGGCAGACGCCTACAATTTCAAATCCCTGGGCGCGATACTGTTCGTAAAGGGCTCGAATCTGAGGGAGATCGGCGGCACAAGGCTGGCACCATGTGGCCCAGTAGACCACTAGAACAGCCTTCCCTTTCAGTTGCGACACATTGAAACTACCACCCTCAAGCAAAGTTCCCGAAAGCTTCAGTGGCTGCCCATTGAGTTGAATTCGAGTCACGGCACCAGCGGCCCGTTTCCCGGCAATGGATTGAGGCTGTGCCGCTGCCAGCTTGCTGTACCAGGCGACTGCCTCCTTGATGCGACCATTGAACTCTTCAGTAATCGCCAGTTGAAGCATCGCTTCGCTGGCATCTTCTGAGTTCGGATACGTCGAAATGAATCCTTCGAGGCTTTCCAGCCATGCTTTCTGAATATCCGCCCTCTTGGCCTCATTAGCGGTATTCATTTCGACGCTGTACTGGGCCAGCATGCGACGATAAGTGACATAGGGCACCAGCGGGGAAGCTGCTGCATCTTTTTTGAGCTTCGTTTCCATATCCTTTAATCGATCCAGACTGTCTCCACCCTGGCCAGTCTGAATGGCAGCGGCATAACCATCGGCTAATTGCTGCATCCACTGTTCTTTGTCATCTTCCGAAGTGGTGGCATTCACGATCTGCAGGAGCAGTTCAATGCGAGCGCTGTTGAACTTCGCCATGGCTTCCGGTGTGCCAGCCAGGGAAGCCGAGGAAGCATCCAGTTTCTGTAGCTTATCCAGCAAAGCCTGCATTTCCGGGGAGACCGAGGGAGCCGCACTTTCAGCGCTGGCCAAGAGTGGCTGCATCAACACACCACCTGCGACGGTGATCGAATCGTTTCCAATCGGTTCAGGGATCTGAGTCAATTTCCAGGCATCGCCCACGCGCACCAGTTCCCCTAACTGAATCAGTGCGGTCTTGCCCCCACCGTTATCAACAATGCACATCGCATTTTCGTAAACCTGGAGATCGGTCTCGGCTTTTCCATCATCTGCAGGAATGGATCCGGGCATTAATGCATCAAATCGCACCCAGACAGACTTCGGCGTGAAATCTCTGGACTTGGAGAAAATCTGCCGCACTTTGGCTTCCGGCTGGCTGACATTCTCGAGCATTTTCTTTTGCAGTGCTGCGTTGACTCCCAGAGTTCGCAAATCAGCCGCATTGATCAGCAGCGTTTCCAACAGGCCAAAATCCCCAGTTGTCATCGACTTGATGGCTTCTCGAGAGACTTCTGCGGCAGAAATGGATTTCCATGAATCGACTTTACCATCTTCATTCTGATCGATTCCCCAGCGACTTCCGCCCAGATTCACATAACGAAACTGATCGGGTTTCTCGTTGAAGTTGGAATCGACGTCGCGGTAGACCTCAATTCCGTGATTGTAGTAACGCCACTGGTCAACTTTGTTATCACCGTTGGTATCCATGAAGCGACGAAGTAACTGGCCCTGAGCACCCAGCACCACGTAGCCTGAGACTTTGCCCAGCCGTTCGACAGTAACCTGGCATTTTTCCAGATCAGCGGGAGTTGGCACCTCGTAATCGACATCCTTTTGTCGAGGCGAGTAAGCCTGGAGAATCTGCTTGGCCGTCACCTGTGCTTGAGCTTCGCGGCCCGGGCACATCAGGGTAATCATCAACGCCAGCGCCAGGCTCGTTCGGAGTTGAATACTGGAGTTACTGAAAAGTGAACCTGTTGACCGCCCGGAGTAAGTCGCGCGATCCAACACGTTCTGTGAGTGAGAACCTAAGCCATCAACAACGGGGCGCACCCGTGAACTCCACAGCCATTGTTCGGACATCCGTGTCAACTCCATTCCAGATGAAGCTCAAAAGCCTCATTTTCTCGACTTTATCTGAGACCTCTCGTTTCCACGCCTGAGTCAACATCAGGTGCAGAACAGGTCATTTCCGATCAATCGTGTGACCGGATTTCGTGAGACTACCAGAAGTTCTCCAATCAGTCATGCCAATTTTCTCCTTGGCCACTCTTGCTGGAGTTGCATCTGTTTCGCATTGCATGGCCGTTGAGTTGAGTGAATCCCGATAGGAGTTGCTGAGTCCATGAATCTGTAAGGCGACCCATGAAAATGGTGACTTTTGAACACTGGTCTAGTGGCTGGCTGGCGGCTTCGATGATGTTGATGATTGTTTCGGCGAAGCCTTCGAACGTCGGCACCGCTCACTGCAGTATTTGACGTCGTTCCAGACGGACTCCCATTTCTTCCGCCAAGCAAACTCCCGCCGACAAACCTCGCAAAGTTTGGTGGGCAGATTTCGATGATGAGTCATACTGACGCTTCCGGAAGTGTTCGACTTACCACCAATCCCAGGCAATTACCTCTAAAATTCTATCCGAAATCAGACCAGCGACTGGTCTCGATCGCCTACAGAGTAATGACCGCCAGCAGACCTCAATCTCATAAACGCTTCGCTCCCTTGCCAAATCGACGAATTCTCATTGCAATACATGCAGATCTTGATTTTCCATCAAGACAGACTCGCGCCCATAGCTCAGCTGGATAGAGCATCGGATTTCTAATCCGACGGTCTGTGGTTCGAATCCACATGGGCGTAGTTTCGTTTCTCACAGCAGCGGCACGCACGGGTTAGCATAATTCGTTCTCTGAGAAT
>JAIXUU010000071.1 GCA_027483405.1 Planctomyces sp.
CGACCACTTGCCGCATCGTTGTGCAGGACGAAATTTGCAGCCGTAATCATTGTGAGCTGTTTTTTGACGTGAATTGTTGGCGTCTGCGAGATTGTGGCAGTCGCAACGGGACAAAACTGCGTGGTGAGCGCATTTCAGGCGATGTGGAGTTGAAGTTTGGCCAGTCGTTTCAGATTGGCAGCACAATTTTTGGCCTGGCCGGAAGTCTCACGCAGCGTTGGGATGATGACGATGGGTTAGATGAACCCATTGAATCTGACACGGTCGATGCACTCCGTGAGCGGCACGAAAGTGACAGTAATCCAGAGATCCTGCATCGCCGGCGTCAGTCGCGCTTCCGGCAGCCTGTGGACGCTGCAGCCAGAGATAAGACTTCGCTTGAACTTTCGAGGTTGTATCGACTGGCTTTGGAAATGGGTTCAGCCACGACCGCTCAAGGCCTTTCGGAAATTGTGCTTGAAGGTCTCCTCAATGCATCATCGGCCACCATCGGGGCCATTTTGCTGATGAGTTCGAGCCTCGCCAAAAATTCTGGCGGCAACGATCAACTTTCGGTTGTGGCTTATCGAGCTCAAAACCATCAGCCCTACCATCCGGTTTCTGATTCATTATCGCAGATTGTTCTCAAAGAACAGGAAGCTGTGCTGGCTCGCGATATTTCTTCGGATGATCGATTTCTGGATCGGGACAGCCTGGGTGAGATCGAGGCTCAGAGCGTTATTTGTGCACCTGTACGCACAGCAGAAAAGGTATACGGGCTCATTCATCTTTACTCGACAGATAACGTGAGCCAACTCGAAGTCGACGACCTGGAGTTTACATTGGCTGTGGCTGACCAGATGGCCGCTGGTCTGGAACAGTTGCAACGTGTCGAGAAGCTTCAGGCAGGTTTGCAGCGTGCCGAGGTCGAAAATCAGACGCTGCGTGAGCAATTACGCAGTGAGATGGATCTGATTGGCGAAAGCCCGGCCATGCAGCAGTTGAAAAACCGGATTGCACGCATTGCTCCAACAGATGCGACCGCACTCATTCGGGGGGAAAGTGGCTCTGGCAAAGAATTGATCGCGCGGGCGATTCATTTGCATAGCAACCGTCGGGGTGGCCCTTTCATTACGATGAACTGTGCTGCACTTTCCGAGAGCTTGCTGGAAAGCGAGCTGTTCGGCCACGAGAAAGGCTCATTTACCGGTGCCGTTGGGCGCAAGTTGGGAAAATTTGAACAGGCGCATCAGGGAACGATTTTTCTTGATGAAGTGGGCGAAATGAGCCCGGGAGTTCAGGCCAAATTTCTGCGAGTGCTGGAAGGGCATCCGTTTGAACGGGTCGGTGGCGGTGACCCGGTGCATGCCGATGTTCGCGTTGTGGCGGCGACGAATCGGGATCTGGAGAAGGCCGTTTCTGAAGGAACCTTCCGTCAGGATCTTTACTTCCGGTTGCAGGTGGTCGAATTGGTGGTAGAGCCACTCCGTCGGAGAAAACTGGATATTCCACTGCTCGCGAATTATTTCCTGAACAGGTTCGCTCGAAAAATGGCACGGAATATGGTCGGGTTTACGCCTGGAGCGATGCAGGCACTGATTGAATACGACTGGCCCGGGAACGTGAGAGAACTACAGCATACCATCGAGCGGGCAGTGATCCTTTGTCCCCATGAGGCTGTTGGTCAGGCCGATCTGCATCTTTCGGCACTTGGGACAACCGGCAAATCTGTGGAGCCTACTCGCGACATCTCGTCAAGGCAGACTTTTGAGGCCTTGCCCTTGGAGATCGTTGAGCAGCAGCACATTCTGGCCACATTGGAATGGACAGGATGGAACAAGTCTCAGGCTGCTCAGATCTTGGGAATCGAGCGCTCGACACTGGATCGAAAGCTGAAGCGCTACGATGTGGAGAGGCCTCGGGAAAGAAACTGAATTTGAAATGGTGGCGGGCCGTTAATTTTCCAAAGAAAAATTTCTTGAGGCCAATTCGTGAAAAAGGTCTGAAATCAGCAGGAAACTGATAAAAAGTCAGCGGTCTCGCGAACTGGAGCCAATTCTGCATGCAGATCGTGTGAAAAAATTGTTGACAAAACCGGCCAGGAACGCACAATACGTCGTCAACAAAGAGTCCTGCCTCGAAGCCCACGCCTTGAAATCACACAATTTTGTGACGCAACTCGCAACTGATTGCCGATGGGTGCTGACGATGTCGCATCCCGCACAGTTGCAAAACATCGGTCTGAGTTCACGATGTGCGTCCACTGGCCCCGCTGGCATGATGCTGGTGAGGTTGCCAAGCTGGAGTGATTGAATGGAGTGATTTCGCCGGTGGGTGGCATTGGTTCTTCTTGTTCGCGTCTATTCGGTCACAGATTGTGACAATTAGGTGTTGATCGGGAAGATTTTCAATGTGCCAGTGCACTGGTTGATTTGAAAGCTGGCTAAGAGATAGAGAGCCAGCCGACATGATGGGGCTGTGTGGTCATTCATTCAACTTTGACCGGATGTAACGGGTCTGTTGAATTGTGACTGATGGCAGCATACTGAGTGAAAGGTGAGGTTTGAATGGTGCGTAGAACAGTTGAGTGGTGTGAATCATCAACCACTAACTGATTTTGTCTCGATAGCCATCAGACTTCACAAAAAGTTTTCACTCAGAGTTTTTTCGAATTAGATTTTTGGTTTGTGATCGTACTCAGTGTGTAGACAGCGGCTGCCCGAATTCATGTTTCAATGGGCCGCTTGGATTTGGAAAATCGATGTCGAAGCGATTCGGCAAGTTTGAGCATAAGTTTCAGCGTTCTGAAAACATTAGACTTCATCAATTTATTAGTAGAAAGGAGTGATCAAAGATGGCTCGCGATTTTGATCTCGATGATCTGGAAGAAGAGACCCTGGGATATGGCGAAGAAGGTGAAGAATTAGAGGGTGAGTTCGAGCATATTGACTTCGAAGCCCTGGGAATTGATCCTGCTCGTCCAACCACAGCAAAACCAGGTTCCGAAGATAAAGTTCTGATGCTGGCTGCCCGCTACTCCGCTGGTGTGCCACTCTGGAACACAGATGATTGCTACGATCATGGTCCTGCCGAAATGCTGGCACGACTTGCCCGTGGAGCAAAGGCCTAGTCTTCGGACTATGCTATTGGAATTGCTGCCCCAAATAGCAAATTCAAGAATTGATCAAACCTCAAGCAATTTGCTTGAGGTTTTTTTGTTTCTGCTGGAGACACCTTGACGCTGCCGACGGTTGCCAGCAATCGTTCAAAATCCGCCCGCAGGAACAATCTCTCGATCCCGAGGCATCTGTGCAGCACCAGTTCCTAGGTGATTTCTTGGCCCATCCTGAACCATGGGAGCAGAACGAGGATCGACTGGTGTGGCGGGCCGCAGTATTTGTGGCGCTAAGCCATTCGTCGCTTCTCTGGTAAGGAGTGGTTGTCTCTCTGAGCTTGGTCGACTCTCGTCAACAGGTCTGGATGTATTCCCTCTCCATGGGCCGGGCCAGTTCTCAAGAAGTGTCTTTGCTACGATCTGTGAATACTGTTCAATTGCCGCCGGTTGCTGGCTGCCTGCCATAGAAGTGGTCATGGCATCGGGAAGGTTTTGATCGTTCCAGGCAGATGTGGCATTGATAAGTGGTAGTCGATGCGTCTGGCAGAACTCAGAGAGGAGTTTGGCAAAACTCTGGTCTTCAGTTGTTCTCTGTGAGACCGGTGAAGTGATCACGATCACCGGAGTGTTGGATCGTTTGGCAAGATCGAGAATTGTCAGGATCGGACGCAACGTATGCTCAGTTCCATTGATCAATGCTTTCTGGCTATCTGGGCTGCTGAACGAGCCGGCGGAGCGTGTCGGCAATTGGTCGTCATTAAGCTTTTCTGCGGTCTGCGAATGCCACAAGTGGGCAGTCCAGGCAATCGTCAGATCGATTAATCGCCAGCGTTCGCGCCAATCTCTCGCGGGTTGAGATGCTGAGGGTGTGGTTAGCGAGGGATGAGTGCAACACAAAGGGCGGCCATCGACAGAAGCGTGTGTAAATCGACGCAACTGGCGGTCGCGCTCAATCGCTGATCGATCAACGTGAATCAAAATGAGATCGGGTTCTGTACTGGCCCAGTCGTTCATGTACTGCAACGCCATCAGCAGTGGGCAGCTTTCGGGAAATCCACCATTAATAATTTCGACGGGTGCTGGCGATCTGGTTTGCAGGAATGTCCGCACGAGGTGCGGTGGAGTGAGAGGTTCATCGAGCATGGGAGCTAAAACGGTTTCATTTCCCAGCCAGAGCACACGAAAGGTTCCTTGAGGCTTTGGGGTCTGCAATTCTTCCCCCCGTCCACCTCGGCTGTTGGTGCGAAAACGAACGGTTTGCCCATTCGTGCCGGGCCAGGTTCTTTCCGTACGAGGGATGAGTTCCTGGTATTGCCTCGCGGAGGGCACGAGCAGCGTGGAGAGTGAAGAAGCAGGTTTGGGACTATGTTCAGGAGCGTAGGCTTCCCACACTCTCAGCCCGACCTCCATGCCGCAGATGGACATAGTCAGCAAAAGTGTGGCTTTAACAAATTGTGTAACCCAACCACAGGCACGCAAAATCATTGCGGCCTCTCCTGTTCAGATTCCTTCCTGAACTCTTTTCGGGCCAAAGCCCAAATCTGCATTCTGAAGAAGTGTCTATGGGACTGAGGGGAACGCCATCCAGTGCGTAAATTGATCCCTGAATTGACCAGCATGAGAGTATTGGCATTCATCTGTTCAATCAAGATCGCTTTGGGCAGGTTTTCATGCTTGCAGAGCGTTCGATACTCACGCAAGCTGTGCATGAAACAGCTGGTGGCGGAAAGTGTCGAGTTTTTATCTGAAAACCGGCAGTTTTATGACAGAGCGCTGAGTCAAATTCTCTGAGTTCCGAGGGATTCATGTCAAACTTTTCTGCCGATCTCGTGGGGCGTATTCGAGCTGGCTATCCGCTGGTCGTGATCAAGACACACGAAGAAGAACGTTGTCTATCAATCATTCGCCAACTCTCGGAAGAAGAATCCTGGGAGTTGCGTGAGGGAATGCCGGCTGAACATCAGCCCGATCTTGCCGCCACGAGGCCCATCGATTCGGCTCAATGGGTTGCCGGTGCCGAGGTCGCTGCGGAAGGTCTTGTCTGGCTCATTTGTCGGTTAGGCCGCTTTCTCGATTCTCCGCAGGCCATTCGAGATTTTCGTGAAACCGTCACCACGGCACTTCGTCGCCGTCAGACTTTGATCGTTATTGATCCTGACCCAGATCTTCCCGTGGATGTCGAAAAGCTGGCTATTTCAATGGCCCTCCCTTTGCCTGATCTCGCCGATTTGAGACAGATTTTGCAGGAGTACAAAGAAGAATCTCTTGCGATGCATCACCAGGTCGAACCTTGGAGCCACGAAGAGGAAGACTCATTGCTTAAAGCACTCGCCGGTCTGACCTGGCATGAAGCTCGCATGGCGATTCGCCGGGCGATGCTTGATCGCAAAACCGTTGATGATGATGTCATTCGTCTGCTGATCTCCGAGAAGAAGAGCCTCGCTTCCGGATCGGAGTTCTTGACCTTCTATGATCTTCAAGAAGGTCTAAACAATGTTGGTGGACTCGATCAGCTCAAGGAGTGGCTGACCCAAAGATCAAAGGCTTTATCACCCTCAGCCCGAGAACAAGGGATCCCTGCCCCAAAGGGAGTCTTTCTCTTGGGGGTTCAAGGGTGCGGAAAAAGTCTTTCTGCACGTGTGACTGCCAGAGTCCTGGGGTTTCCTCTGGTGCGACTCGATGTCACTCATTTACTGGCTGGCCAGCGTGGTGGGCCGGAAGAAAATCTGCGAAAAGTCCTGCAGACGATGGAGAATCTCTCACCGGCTGTCCTCTGGCTCGATGAAATCGAAAAAGGCTTTGCGGGGGCCGAACAATCATCCGGTGGAGCGACAGACTCCACAATGGCCCGCCTGCTGGGAACTTTTCTGACCTGGATCAGTGAAGTCGAGCAACCTGTCTTTCTGGTCGCAACAGCCAATTCTGTGGAATCTCTTCCTCCGGAACTGCTGCGCCGTGGTCGATTCGATGAACTCTTTTTTATCGACTTACCCAACTTTGATGAGCGACTAAAGATATTGCAGATCCATCTCGAAAAGCGAGGCTGGCAACCTTCCCTGTACAATCTCGATCAATTGGCGCGACAGACTGATGGCTACAGCGGAGCTGAACTGGAGCAGATTGTCAGTTCAGCGATTGTGGAATCTTTCAGCCACGGTCGAATTCTGGAAATGGAAGATCTTGAGAAAGCACGTCGATCACTGATTCCGTTGTCGATCACTGCCGAAGATCAGGTTTTTGCGATTCGCCAGTGGGCGGAAGGTCGTTGCCGCAAAGCGACCAGCGATCATCGGGTTGTCCGCATGCTCGACGATGAACAGCAGGCAGAATTACGCACGATTTCCGCAGCTCCCGCAGTGATCATAGATGCTGCAGAGGCATGGCAACAACTGGCAGCTCACGGCCAACTGAAGGCTGCAATTGTCGAATATGTCAGACGAACAGGTGAGGCGGGCTTTGCCCCTCTGGCCGAAAGTTTTGATCGATTTCAACCCACCAAAGGTGACTATGGTTTACGGCTGAAGCACCCAGCTGGCGTCCTTGTTGCGGCCGGATTGTCTCGTGAATTTGCCAATATTCTTATTGAGTTGTTCTCGTCGAGAAGGCTCTATTTAAGAGTCGTTCCTCCCGCGCATGAACTGGTGCAAGTCCCATTAAGGCTCGCTCTTCTGGATGCTGTTCCCTCGGAAGCGCAGGCGAAACCGGTCTTTCTTCCCTGCACGTTACGACTTTCGCCAGATGTTCGTAACGCTAGATCTCTACAGGAGTTAAAAATCGTCAGGCTGGGCACTCAAGCTGAATAACCGGCCGGAGAAGAACTCAGCCATCGCGGTCCGATTTGCCTCACCCGGTTCTTGAACTAGCTTTACCTGTAGTGAAGGTCATTGCGGGATCCACGTGATCCCGAGATCAAGCGACAGGAAAAGGCATATCGGGATGGGAAGCGCTGCAGCCGGAACAGTGAGGGCGGAATCATCGGCTTCACCCCCTGAGACTCCTTCGGCAGTCACCTCAATTCCTAAAGCTGATGGTCACATCCAGCGTAATAAACGACGGATACAGGAAACCGATTTCCGCATGGAAATCGTTACCGAGCATTCCCGCCTGCAAGAAATCATTCCACAATGGAGTGAATTAGCCAGTCGCTCGATCGAGCCGAATCCCTTTTACGAGCACTGGTTCGTCCTGCCGGCGCTGCGACATTTTCCGCACGATCCGGGTCTTCGCTTTATTCTCATCTGGCAATCGGGATTGCGGCCCGGCGAGCCCGAAAAGCTGGTCGCGATGTTCCCACTCCAGCGTCAGCACAAGGCATGGCAGCAGCCGCTGAATTGTGATCGACTCTGGCAGCATGATTACACCTACCTTTGCACTCCCCTGGTTGATTCTGAGAACACAGCGATCATTCTGACCGAGTTCTTCAAGTGGACTCGGACAACAGCCTGCGGTGCCAGTTTTCTCGAGTTGCCGCATGTGCATGGTGAGGGGCCATTTCAACACGCTTTACTCGAAGCCATGGAGCGACAGGCGGTCTTTTCGCTCATATCGCATCAATATGGCCGGGCGCTGTTTCGACGAGCTGCCAGCGCTGAGATTTATCTTGATCAGGCCACCACTTCGCATCACCGTCAGGAACTCCGGCGGCAACGTCGTCGGCTTGCTGAACAGGGGCAATTCGAAACGCGTGAACTCAATGCCGGCGAGAATGTTGACCCTTGGGTTAACCTATTTTTGCAGCTTGAAGGTGGAGGATGGAAAGGTCAGCAACAGACGGCGCTGGCATCGCTCTCTCACCACGCACAGTGGTTTCGCGATGTCTGCCGGGCAGCCCAGGAACGCGGACAATTGATGATGCTGGGGCTGTTTCTTAATGGTCAAGCGATCGCTGTCAAATGCAATTTTCTGGCGGGCGATGGTGGTTTTACATTCAAGATTGGATTTGACGAAGCCTTTGCCAAATTCTCGCCTGGGGTACAGCTCGAAATTGAAAACATTGGCTTTGCTCACCAGAAGCCCGATTTGAACTGGCTCGATTCCTGTGCTGCTCCTGGCCACTTCATGATTTCGCGGCTCTGGCCCGAGCGACGAACGATTCAACGACTACTCGTCTCGACGGGACGCTGGGGTGATCTTTCAATTGCCGCTCGCTTTGGCCTGCGTGCCTTGCGAAGAGTGATTAAGCCACCACATCAAACCGCAATGTCCGAGAATTAGATTCTCAATACCTTGCAGATCAAAACTTATTGAGTTTTACGGGTAGCTACAAAACCAGATTGTGACCATCGACCGAATCAACCTTGTGCGAATTCCATGTTTAATGCTTGAAATGCTCTCATCGTAAAGGCGTGATCATGTTGACTATGACTCCTCCGAACTCTGTGCAGACATCATCAATTGCGGCAGAGAATTCAACTTTGCTCGAGTGGGATACTGCCGAGTTTGATCGCTGCTTTAACAAGCAGCCATTTCTCATTCGGCATCGTCTCTGTGAAAACCCGTTGTTTTCCGTGGAACGCCTGCTCAAGCTGGCTCAGGAACTTCCTGAAAACGATATCGAATACAATGCCGGCAACTTACCGATCAATCAGGATCCCGACCTCACGCCTCGAAATGGTCTCAGTGTGGCCGATACCGTTCGGCGCATTAAAGAATGCAAGTCGTGGATGGTTCTCAAGCATGTGGAAAACGATCCTGCCTACGGGAAAGTCCTGGATGACTGCCTGGCTGAAGTTCGTACCCAATCGGAAGCCATTGTCCCGGGCATGATGTCGGCTCATGCCTATATTTTTCTCACTTCTCCGGGTTCCATCACTCCCTATCACATGGATCCGGAACATAATTTTTTGCTCCAGATTCATGGCAGCAAAATCGTTCATCTGTTCGATGGAAATGATCCGTCGATTGTTTCACAAGAAGACTTCGAGCGTTTTTATGGTGGACGAGTTCGCAATATGACTCTCGCCGATGAGAATCGCTCAAAGTCGTGGGTCTTTGATCTGCAGCCCGGTTATGGACTTCACTTCCCAGTGACCTATCCGCACTTCGTACAAAACTGTGAAGAGGTTTCGGTATCGCTGAGCATCACCTTCCGGACACCCGATCTCGATCGCCGTCTGGGGGTTCACTCGATCAATTGGAAGCTCCGCCAGCGTGGCTGGAAGCCCTCCCCTGTGGGTAAGCATCGACTCCTCGATTGGGGCAAGTATCAGTACTATCGAGCGGCCCGCCGCCTGAACATGATCTGATTGTTCGAGCGATCAGGCGTATCTTGAGCATGAATCTGCAAGGACAGCCCGTCATGGGCTGTCCTTCAGTTTTTCCATGGGAGTGTATGGCCGCGCCATTTTTCGCTGTGTAAGCGTCCCTGGCTGGCTAACTCACCATTCCATGTTGAATTTGATCCCGGCTGGCTCATCGTGGCTTCCGGTTGACGGTTGGCAAAGAAAATCAACTGGTCGGCACTGGTCCATTCGTCTTCCATGGGCCATTCATCGCGAATACCCAATAAACGCTTCATCCCCTGCACCAGCCAGAGTGAGGCGATTAACAGTACCAGCATCACGGCACCAATGATGAAAAGTAAGGGCCC
>JAIXUU010000428.1 GCA_027483405.1 Planctomyces sp.
TCACGCCCGAAAGCGTCAAGAGCCGCATCAAGGACATCCTGGCCAGCCCCTACGAGAAGGACCGCGTCACCATCGACGTCGGCGTCGCCGAGGACGCCCGGCCGTTCATGGGCTCCAACTTCCAGGCCACGCTGCGCGACCTCGAAGGCAAGATGCGCGAAGCCGCCGGCAACCTGGAGTTCGAGACCGCCGCGAGGCTCAGGGACGAGATCAAGCGCCTGAAGATGCTCGACCTGGAGTTCGCCAACGACCTGCTGACGGCGGAAGGCGAGACGGCGGACGCGTCCGTGCCGAAGCGCGAGCGGAAGGCGGCGCGGGCGGAGGCGCAGGAGCGGTTCCGGAAGGGGCGGTTGTAGGGGGCTAACCGGTTCGTAGCCGCAATTCTTGATAGTGCCGAATTTGTCGCTGCATTTCCGGGTCTTGAATACGCTCGGCAGCTTCCTTCATCCGCTCAATCGCCTCGTTAAGCAGGTATTCCGACTCGCCCTTCTGCACTAAGAGAACTGCCACATCGCATAAGGTCGAATAGCTAAACTTATCCCATCGATGCGCACCAATGTTCTTTGTGGCTACTTCGTATGCCTTCCGCAAAATTGCAATTCGGTCACTATCGCTAATGCCGGGAGTCTTGTTTGCTCTATTGATCAGGAGGCGAACCTTGAATCGGTCGATCGGAGCGTCCCGCCCCACCGCCTCTTCGGCATCTCGAATTATGTACTCGGTCGTGTCGAGTTCGCCGGCCGATAGCAATTCTCGTATAAGCCTATGCCAAGGAATTCGTTCGCCGGGAGCTACGTCGATTAGCTTTCCGTAGAGACGACGGCGTTCGGAAGCATCTCCAAGGCGGCCGATTCCGAAATCCGCGTCGCAAATGTCCCGTACGCTTTGAAGCTCTACGGATATCGACGGATTAATATGATCGATAATCGCGTCAAATAGACTTACAAGTTCCTTCAATCCAGAAAATTTATAGTCCGCAATCTTGCGCGCGATAACAAGATGGCGCGTCGTCCAACCATAAATGCCATCCTCTGGTCGGATATCATATTCGTCAACAATTCCATGAAGCCCCTCCAAAGCCGCAGATACTTGGGCGGGGGGCATTCCCAACATTCTGATTATTAGCTGCCGATGAACCCTGGCACCAACTGCTTGGAGGGCCGAAACGTACCTATAGTATTCTCTATAGTTCTCACTAAGCTGTTCATATTCTTGAAGAAGAATTGTATCTAGATTCTCAGATGCGAATATGTTGTTTAGGCATACGAACATGTCCGCAGAGCATCTCTGCCGAAGAGCATCCGCCTTTTGTTGGCGAGACTTTCTTCTGAATTCGAGATGTACAAGCGCAGAAATCTCCCGATTGCTTTCAAGGAGATTTATCAATGAGGATATCTCTTGCTGTTCGAGCCGGCCGAGCTCCAGAAGATGCCCATGCTTGAAGATGTTTGGCGTCTTGATCCGGGGCACCCACTGAGCGGCGTTGGCCGTTAGAACCAGCGACAAGGCCGGCTCGTCGATCTCGGAGAGGGCGTCTACTAGTTCGTTGATTTGCCTTAGGTAGTGCGTGCACTCATCAACGAAGAGGATGCCACGCGCTCCGTCGGCACGTAGCTGAGCCTCAACGGCCAGCCAGGGGCGCCACTGAAATCCAAAGTCCGCGGCGTGCTCCCAACCCGAGCACCCATTTTCCATTGCGGATAGGACAAGCTGCCGCGCAAAGGTCGTTTTCCCCACACCCGCTGCGCCGGTGATCACGGTGAGAAATCGGCCGTCGACAATCTCGCGCGCCGCGACTTCATATCTGGCTCGCTCAAACGTCGCACCCGCTCTGATATCGGGGAATCCTGCCGGACCGCCGTTGAACATCCGCACGACGTTTGGGTCTTTTCTGGCCTCCAGGGCCACATCTCTTGTTGCGCTTACAATTGAGAGGGGGAGCGAGGTCGGAGCAGCGACAGGCACCGGGGCGGCTACCGCACCACGTCCATTTGCTACGGCGTGAACAAAATCTTCTAGCCCGCCGAAGGCAACTCTCGCGCCCTTATCTTCGAGAAGCGGCGCACGAAGGTCGTCCTCATCGTAAATCAGGACATAGAGGTGTCCGGGAGCACCTTGAGGTTTGGCCGCCAGTACTTTCTTTACGAGGTCGTTGAGGTGTCGATCTCTTAAAGATTGCCCAATGACCAACACATCGCCATTGAGGAATGAAGCGGAAAGATTAGCAAACATAGTTTGCCTGAATTGATCAGGCACTTCGTAGTCTTCTTCCGTCAATACCATTGACGCCTTGTGCCCAAGCGATTCATCCTGAGTTATGCACCCATGAATCTTGTGGAATTTTACGCCCGAGTGATCGTCTTTATTTGAGAAGTCGTAGTTCGACCGGTATGTGCAGAGCGGGATACTGGACTGCCTAAACGCCTTTTCGACCAACTCGTCGAAGTTGGTCGAAAAAATCGCAGGCCATCCGAGCTGCACGAGACCAAGCAACCCACCAGCAGGCTTTAGTGGGCGTAGCTTGGCACCAATCTCCTCAATGACGGCTCGTCTGCCATACCGGCGGGCTAGCACCGTCGCAGTCTCCATCAGGTCGTCGCTCTTGGGACCATCGCCTGTGAGGGCCATCCAAAGGTGGTGTGCAAGTGACGCGCCCATTGGCGCGCCCGAGCTCGCAGATGCACCTGCACCGAGGAGAAGGGTCGTCTTTCCAGGCACAATGGATGAAACGAGCTTGTCGAGTGAGATGGGCATTCGATGAATCGCTTGCTGTGATCTCTTCACTACGAAGGATCGCTTGGGCTCGCGCAAATGTTTTCTACCGCACACGCTCCCTCATTGCGTGAGCCTGCGGGAACAAGACCTACGCCCCCACCACCCCCCTTCATCTCTTGCCGAGACGGTCGCCGGGCGGTCCAGGTCGGTCAAGGACGGGCCTGCGGCCCGCCGCGACGCGGCCGCGCGGCGCGCGGTGTCGGCGGACGGACCTGGACCGTCCGGCACGCTGGCCTGCATGAGATTGAAGGAGGGGTCCCTCCCCTGAGCGGGAAGGGAGCACGAACACCCCCCACAACCCCGCTCATCCTCGCGGAAGCGAGGACCCAGGTTTACGGCCGGTGCACGCATCGTGGCCGCTGTGCGCGCCAACCCTGCGA
>JAIXUU010000274.1 GCA_027483405.1 Planctomyces sp.
CATAATGGGCCGCCAAAGCCGACAGAGAGCCGCGCCGCGTTTCTTCGTACAGTTTCGTCAATTCCCGCGCGACACAGGCGGGCCGGTCGCCAAAGACCTTGGCCATGGCCGCAAGACTTTCGGCCAAGCGCGGGCCAGTCTCATAAAAGATCAAAGTGGCGGGAATCCCGGCAAACTCATGGAAAAAATCTGCCCGCGCGCCCGCTTTCGACGGGGGAAAGCCTGCAAAGAAAAACCGCGCCGAAGGCAGGCCAGACACAATCAGAGCAGCCAAGGCGGCAGACGCACCTGGCACAGCCAAAACCTTGTGCCCAGCTTCAATCACGCCACGGGCTAGACGTTCGCCCGGATCACTGACGCCCGGCGTACCCGCGTCTGAGCAGAAGGCAACCGACCCGCCGTGATCAAGAATCTTCAGTGCCTGCTTAAGGCCGTTTTCCGTCGCCGACTCATCACAGCGCGCCACCTTCCCGCTGATGCCGTGCAAACCCATCAAGCGCTTGGTTACACGTGTATCTTCGGCCAAAATGAGGTCGCAGTCGGTCAAGGTTTTGGCCCCACGCGGCGTGAAATCACCCAAATTACCTATGGGTGTCGCGACAAGATAAAGCCCCGATTCTAACAGCATTTTTATGGGCGTTTCCAGTTGATGCGATTGCACCAGACTGGCCTCACGCTTAGACTTAGGCCGGTTATTGGGAGTAGCGTTGGCCATGTCATCCATTTCTTCGACAGAAGGTTTGTACTTTCCGACAAAAATACCAAGCCTTAAACGGGCGCTAGGCGCAAGCCTTTGCGCAGCTATGTTGATGGGCTTGGCGTCCTGTGCATCCACCCCGCAAACCACGACGCCCCCACCGCCACCAACCCAGCCGGTGGTGCAAGAGCCCGTAAACCCCTATCTGATCAAAGCGACCAATAAGCTGACGCCACCTCATATGGCGGGTCGAAAGCTGGTTCGTGTCGCGTTGCTGGCACCGTTTAGCAGCGACAATCCAGCCATTCGTAACGAAGCCCAGACGCTGCAAAGCGCGGCTGAACTTGCACTATTTGAGCATGGCGACGCGTCTATGCTCCTCATTCCAAAGGATTCTGGGGACACACCAGAGTCAGCGCGTGAAGCAGCGGTAGACGCGTTGCGCTCGGGCGCGGACTTTATCTTAGGGCCCTTGTTCGCCAGTGGCGTCACGGCCATCGCCCCCTATGCGCGGGCCAATGATGTGCCGATGTTTTCCTTTTCCACGGATACGTCTGAAGCCGGTCGCGACATCTATGTTTTGACCTTTTTGCCCGAGGATGAGGCTCGTCAGATTGTCCGCTATGCGGCCGAACAGGGCGTCAAACGACTGGTGGTTTTGGCCCCAGAAGGTCGCTATGGCGACCGGGTCGCTGCTGCTGCGCGCGAGACTGCCGCTGCAGCCGGTATCGAGTTCATGGGGGATGAGCGTTATGATCCCCGCTCCACCTCTATGACGTCGGCAATCGAAGTCTCGCGTCGCGTGGCAGGCAGGGTTTCCGGCGGCACCGCAAGCCGTGAAACGGCTATTCTGATCCCTGAGCGCGGCGCGATGCTACGCGCCATTGTTCAGACCTTGGGCCAAGCCGGGGCCAGTTCCCGTCAAGTCCGCTATTTGGGCACAGGTCTGTGGAATGATCCCGACACTTTGAACGATAGCCGAATGTTGGGGGCTTGGTTTGTGACGCCGGACGTCGCGGCCCGCAGCGCCTTTGAACAACGTTTCAACCAAGCCTATCAGCGCCGTCCAACCCGTCTGGCGGGCATGGGCTATGACGCGACCGCTATGTTGGCCCGCATGACGCGGGAAGGCAGCAAGTCTGGGGCTTCAGCGCGAGCGATTGAGGCCCAAGACGGCTTCATCGGCGTTGACGGGTTGTTCCGGTTTAGAAACCACGTGGTTGAGCGCGGCATGGCTGTCAACGAAGTCGTCGCGCGCGGCAGCAAAGTGGTACAAGTCGCGCCAAAGGCATTTCCAAAATAAGCGCTTGGTTTCAAGGGTGAAGCATGGGTGACATTCGCGTACGGCCCTTGGAGGCCTCTGATCGGACCGTGTGGGAAGAGCTGTGGCATGGCTATCTGACCTTTTATAAGGTCAGCAATTTCGCGCCAGAGGTGACCGAAGCGACGTGGCAGCGCTTGTTGGACCCATATGGCCCCCTGCATGGTCTTGTGGCAGTTGATGGCGAGGAAGTCTTGGGTCTCGTCCAGTATCTCTTTCATCCATCGTCTTGGACGATTGGGCCTTATTGCTATCTGCAGGACTTGTTCACGTTTGCAAGCGCCCGTAAGCGCGGGGTCGGCGAGGCCTTGATTGAAGCGGTCGCCGATGCGGCGCGTGCGCAAAATGCTGCCCGCGTCTATTGGTTGACGCATGAGACCAATGCACCAGGTCGCAGCCTGTATGACCGCGTGGCGCGCCATGCTGGCTTTATCCACTACATCAAGGATTTGTAGTCAGAGGCTTTGGATTTTGCGGCCAACCTTATTGGCATACATGGCCTCATCAGCCCGAGACAAAGCCCGTTCCCCCGTATCGTCCGACTCA
>JAIXUU010000299.1 GCA_027483405.1 Planctomyces sp.
GAAGAGCCTTGCAGAAACCCGAGTTCATACATCTGCAGATAAGCGGTTCCTGTTAATGGCAGCGAACGAACCGATCGGCGTGCGAGTTGATGGGAGGCATCGATGTATTTCAATGATGGGCCAACCACCCGTTGCAACCATTCGCGGAGTTGGGCGTTCGATTCAAATCCACCCGAGCCCGCTGTCTGCTGCAATTGAGCCAGAGGAATGGCATTTTCGGGATCGCGTTCCTGCAGTTCGATAAAGAAGTTCTTGAGCTGCAAAGAGGCCAGAATGGCGTAGCGTCCATCAGCCGGATCGAGTTTGGTGGCTGCGAGAATATGCTTCAGTTTGAGAGTATTGATCTCTTGAGGTTCGATATCGGGGCGGGGTCGAAAAACCAGGAGTTGAAACTGACGGAATTGTGTGTAGGCCTTCACGACCGGCGTGAGTTCGAGAGTCCACCAGGTTCCCGCGAGAATTGTCAGTGCCAGAGGGGCTGCATAGAACCATTGTGGTAACTGCAGCCCGGGCAAAGCTGGGACTGCCGATGACAATTCTGAGGAAGTCCCTTTGGTTTGCAAGCGGGCAAATGCATCACAACGGCAGGCGACAGCCGCGAGCATGGCCAGAATGACGGTGTTTCCCGGTGCATACCATGCAAAATCCGTCACGGAATGTATGGTCGTCGCCACAGCCGCAGAAAGAATGGCGACACCAATGAGCCGAAGCTCCTGATCTTTGGCCAGGTGAAGCCGGATGGATGCTACAAAGACGATGACCAGAGCGAGGATCGCACAGGCGAGTGCCGGGAGCCCGAGTTCGACGGCAATCTGCAGATAGCCATTTTCTGCATGTGTGTATTCGGTCTCGCCATCTTTTTTAGGGAGATAGACCGGATAAATTTCGCGATGACTTCCCAGGCCACTTCCGACGAGAGGGAAGTCTTTGATCATCACTGTGAGGGCCTGCCAAAGTTTTCGCCGACCGTCTTCTCCATCCATCTCTTCAATGCCACCACTGATGGCGACTTCGACCTTTTCATCCAGACTCATGTATTCCGGCTTGAAAATGACCAGGCCACCGGCCACGAGAGCACAGGCCAGCAGACCACCCATGAGCATTCGAAAGGAGATTAATCTGGCGAGGCTGCCAGAAATCATGAAGGTCAGAATGGCCAGGATCGTCACAATGGAACCCATGCGGGAGAGTGATCGCAACGAAGCAAAACTGATGACAATCGCGCTGACGGCTAATAATCCGGCCATTATCAGGGCGATCGAGATTCCTGAAGTTTTGCCAAAGCCTGGTGAAGAGAATCCGCCCGTCGACGGTTGATCTGCTGGTTGTTGATGCTGCATGTGCCAGTAGCACATCCAGGCCAGGACAGGGCCGATCCCGATGGCCATAAAATGGGCGAAGTTATTACGATTGGTGAAGGCCCCTTTGACGACATCTTTTGCTGTGCCAAAGTGATGTTCGTAGAAGCCAAAAAACAGATTAGTGCCTGCAAAAAACTGCAACAGGGCAAACAGAGCCATGGCGATGATCGCACATGCGATAATCCCCAGGACACGCCAGGCATCGCTGGTTTGCCTCTGATGCTGATAAGTCATGGCAAAGACCAGCGCGGTCGAGAGGAAGAGAATCAATCCCTGCTGCGATTCGTGGGGAGCAACCGTGAGCAGCTTCCAAGTCGAGGCGGCTCCTGTGCCTGGTGAAAGTGATACCAGTGTTGCCAGTTGAGGCGAGATCGATTTCAAAGTGGCTTCGGGAAGGGGTGTCAGTTGTAGAAACATGACACCGGCCACAAACGCCATGAGTAGATACATCCACGACCAGACCAGAGGCGTGGGTTCATCAGTCACGATCTGGCGTAAACACCACAACCCAGCGGCCAGCGGGCCCAGTATGGCCAGTGCCATCCAGCCATAAGGCTCGCGACCGCCCATGATGAAAGGAATCGCGAAAGCCAGGAGCACCAGTGCCACATCGAGCAGCGTCCAATGCCTGACTGAAGAGTGCTCCTTGATGGACGTGCGAGCATGACTCTCGCGATGGCGGCTGGAGGATCGCCTCGAGGAGCGGTGCGAGCGATGTTCGGCATGCGTCGCGTCCATCAGGCAGCCGTCCTGGAAGAATAACTCGAATGCGACGAAGCATGATCGTCGAGCAAGTCATCGTGATCACCATCGGTATCGGTATGACCGTAGCCATAGCCATAACCGTAGCCATATCCGTAGCCGCCAGCCCGATCACTGGACATGTTATTGAGGGCCAGACCGAGCAGGTTGTTGCCCCACATCCGCAGTGTTTCGGCCGCACGGATGACTGACCGCCGCTGATTTTTATCAGGCCTCACGACGAGCACCACGCCATCGACCATGCGTCCTAAGACACCGGCATCGCTGACTGCCAGAATGGGGGGAGCGTCGATCAGAACCTGGTCGTATTGCGATTCAACATAAGCGAGAAGTTCACTGAAGCGGGTGGAGGAAAGAAGTTCGAGAGGATTTGCCGGCCTGGGCCCGGCTGGGATGATATCGAGTCCTGCGAGATCAGAAACTACCACATTATTGCGTAGCGAATTCTCAATCGAATCGTCGTTTCGCAGGATTGTCGAGAGGCCATACGACCCGCGCAGCTTCATGGTTTTGGAAAGGCCCGGGCGGCGCATATCGCAGTCGATAATGATGGTGCGTCGGCCGGATTGAGCATAAGCCACAGCCAGATTCGTCGAGACGGTGGTCTTACCATCGCCAGGTTCGGTACTCGTGATGACCAGACGGCGGATATCGTCTCCGGCAAACTGAATCGCCGTACGTAAGGTGCGGAAGGCTTCTGTCGAAGACTCATGCGGAGCGACAAAGGCATGGACAGAGTCGAGGCCGTTCCCATCGTATGTAGGAAGCGATGGGATAAACGAAAGAACGGGAGCCCCCAGTTGCAAGCTGGTCTCTTCTGGCGAGCGAAAACGATCATCCAGGAGATCGGCGAGATACACCAATGCCAGGCCCAGAGAAATCCCGGCCATCAAAGAGACAGCGACTGTCAGTGACAATTTGGGATGCACGGGCCTTGGATTGACCTTGGGTTCTCCGACGACAGCCGTACGAATGC
>JAIXUU010000214.1 GCA_027483405.1 Planctomyces sp.
CCAGGTGAGATCCCCAGATTGTCGCCAGCCGGCGGGCAACTTCAATGAGACCTTTTTCACTGAACCGTTGCGAAGAAGTTCGACGGCAATCGTCCCCCCGGCAGCGTCAGTCTGATGCAGCACCCATTGCACATCAGCCATTGAAAGCAGTGGCTGCCCATTCATCGTTTGCAACTGATCACCTGCCTTCAGGCCCGCCTTCTGTCCCCACGAACCCGCGACCACCTCCTTGATGGAGGCACATTCATGAGGATCAAGAATCAACCCGATCGATGCCGGATGTGGATAAGGAAAGATCAGTTCCTCAGGGAATGGTTCCGATCGCGATCGCTGCAGAGTCCGCCTGGCATCGCCAATCTGGTGGCAATGAATACAGCTTTTGACCACGTTCCCTGTGTAATCCAGTTTGGGGCCATACTGAGCTTTCAGGGCAGGAAACTGCTCCGGTGTGGCAAACTCGGGAGTGGCCCCACGCTTGGCCGCCAGCGACGACTTCACATTCTTAAAATCAGCATGCAGATTCAATGTTTTCTGCAGGGCTTTGGCGAGCCCCTTGAGCGAAACATCTCCCACCCATTCCGTGCGATGCGAACGGGTGCCAAACCGGCCGTAGATGGTTTGATCTGCATTCAGAAAAAATACGGCGAACGATTGATCCGTATCGAACTGAAACAGCGAAAGATCCAGTCCGTTCGTTCCCACAATGCGCACGCAGACGAATTGATCGAGCAGTGGCCGGACGACAGGATCTTTTTCCATAAGGTCGTCATCGAGTTTGACACATTCCTCACAGGGAATGCAGCGGAGCACAACGACCAGTGGCTTGCCCGTCTTTTTGGCCTGTTCCAATCCCCGCGCAAGGTCGTTGTAAATCCAGAAACCTTCCGATTCAACCTTCGCTTTATCAGCCCGCACCTTCTCTTCGCGAGTCGGCTTCGACTGGCCATAAACCGCAGGTAAGTCCACGATGAGTACCAGACACGACAACAGTAGGATTTGAACGCCACACCTCATGATGACCCTTTCTGCAAGGAAGCTGCTCAACGCCTGAGCGATCGAGATGGCCATGCCTGTTCGCACTTGCCAGTATCGTTCGCTGGCACAGTTGGCCACGTTCCAAGAGCTATCGAGTCACGCGCAGAAAAGCAAAAACTTCCTGCCGCTGATCCGCAAAGAAGAGGAATTGCAGGTAATCATCGCTTACGACGGTGTGGCGGTCTTGTTGAGAATCTGACGGATTACCGCTTTGGAACGCTCTCTCTGGCCTTCCCGCATCACGCCCTTGAGCACAATACGATGGGCCAGCACTGGCCCTGCGAGGGCCTTCACATCATCGGGGATGGCGTAATCACGCCCACTCAAAAAGGCCTGACTCTGCACTGCCCGGTACAGCGTAATCGCCCCGCGCGTACTGACACCTAATTGCAGTTCTTCATGAGTCCGCGTGGCCGTCACCAGATCGAGAATGTAGTCGTTGATCGAGTCATCCACTTTGACTTCGCGTGTGGCCAGTTGCAGTTGCCGTAACTCGTCACCGCTGATAACAGGCCCAATGCGATCGACCGGTTGACCACTCCGATGATTGACCAGCACCTCTTTCTCGACTTCACGAGCGGGGTAACCGATCTCTATGCAGATCATGAAGCGGTCGAGTTGGTTCTCTGGCAGCGGATACGTCCCTTCGAACTCGAACGGATTTTGTGTGGCCAGTACAAAGAACGGTGCCTCCAGAGCATAAGTCGTCCCTTCGATCGAGACCTGCCCTTCGCTCATCGCCTCCAGCAAGGCACTTTGCGTACGCGGCGTCGTGCGATTGATTTCGTCAGCCAGCAGAACGTTGGTAAAGATCGGCCCTTTACGAAACTCAAAGTTTCCCAAGTTCGGCAGATACACACTCGACCCGAGAATATCACTGGGAAGCATATCGGGCGTGAACTGCAGGCGGGTAAAGTGGCAATCGAGGCTTTTCGATATCGCTTTTGCCAGCGAAGTCTTACCCACGCCTGGCGCATCCTCGACCAGAAGATGCCCTTCAGCAAGCAATGCCACCAGCGATTGACGGACAGGCTCGGGCTTACCCAGAAGTGCCAGACCGATATTCTGCTCCAGCCTGGCAACAAGTGCATGTAGATCAGCCACCCGTGGTTCCTATCTGCTGGTCAAGAAAAAATCATTCCCCATCCGACGCCATATCTTAGCGCGGAATGCGGACAAGCTGCCACCAAAGAAGACCATCTTCTGATGAAGATTTCGTGTGAATTACCACGCGAGGAGTGCCCCCGAGTTTTTCGATAGCACCAGGAAACGCAAAAATCAGCTTGAATCTGCGCCATTTCTCCGCCACTTTGGCGATACCTTCAATTCCACCGACTTCAGCAAACTCGCCAGTCTTCCCCATTGATCCAGCAAATCATCTGCCACGAGAACCTTCTATGACTACTCCATCCTCTCCTCTGGATCGCCGAGATTTTCTCGCCACAACCTCGCTGGGCCTGCTCGCTGCCAGCAGCATCACCAACCCAACGAGTGCCCAGGAGCAACCCCTGGCTCAATCCGCAACGGCCAACGAAACCGCCTCAAAATCAGCAGATCAAGTTCGTATTGGTGTCATGGGTCTCGGACGAGGCATGGCACATGTGCAGTCGGCTCTGGCGACTCCCGGCGTCGAACTGGCATGGATTTGCGATGTCGATGAAAAACGGCTCAATAGTGGCCTGAAAGCCATCGAAGCCAAACAGGCCCAGGCTCCCGCCAAGTCAAATCTTCCACAGACAACCGACGATTTTCGCCGCATTCTCGATGATCGGACCGTCGATGCACTCGTCATTGCGGCTCCCAACTTCTGGCAAGCCCCGGCCACCATTCTCGCTTGTGCCGCCGGCAAGCATGTTTATGTCGAAAAGCCAGGGAGTCACGATCCCCAGGAAGCGATCTGGATGGTCGCAGCGGCCCGCAAACACCAACGCCACGTTCAAATGGGCAACCAGAGGCGCAGCTGGCCCGCCATTCAGGAAGCGATCAGTAAGCTGCATGAGGGGATCATTGGCCGACTTACTTATGCCCGCTGCTGGTACAACAATCTGCGAAAACCCGTTGGCCCGCAATCACCGGCCGCCATTCCTTCCGGGTTGAATTTCGAGCTCTGGCAAGGGCCTGTCCCCCGCCGGGATTACGTTGAGAACCTCGTCCATTACCAGTGGCACTGGTTCTGGGATTACGGCAACGGCGAGCTGGGGAACAACGGCATTCATGCTCTCGATCTGGCCCGCTGGGGGTTAGGTGGAAAGCAAGGTGAGCGAGATCATCTGCAGGCCGTCAGCTATCTGGGTGGGCATTACCATCTGGGAAAAACGCAGGAATCCCCCGATACCGGCGGCTGCCTCTTTGATTACGGGACACATGGCATTCTCTGGGAAGGGAGCAGTTCTCACGCCAGGCGGCCCGATAAACTCCCCTTTGTTGAGTTCTATGGCGAGCAGGGTTCCCTCTCGATCGAAGGCTCAGGCTATCGCGCGTTCGATATGGATGGGGCCGAAATCGCGAAAAACACGGGGACTGGTGGCGATCTGATTCACTTCGAGAACTTCATCGAAGCCATTCGCGGCAACCAACCTCTCCATGCCGAGATTGAAGATGGCCAGAAAAGCACCATGCTCTGTCACCTGGGAAATATTTCGTGGCGAACAGGTCAAACCCTGCATGTCAAAAAAGGAAACTCGCCTTCGCCGACTTCCGCAGAGGCAGCCGCTTCGTTAGCTATTGCCGAAGCCTTATGGAATACTCGCCCCGAAATCGCCACCCTCTGGACCCGACCGCAATACGCCCCCGGCTTTGCACCACAGGTTTGAAAATGATCATCCTGTAGGGTGTCAAGAAGTTCCGACGGATTGCACCATCTCGACCGAGATTCACCGCCTGACGCTATCCACGTGTGGCACGCCCTGAAGGCTCTGCGAAAGGGCGTGGCCTTCAGCGGTTGAACTCCTCAAAGTAGGGAATCCTGCTACAGATTCCAGATCTTCCGAGTAAGCCCACAAGCTTCAGTCTGTTATCTACGCAGGGCATACGGTAATCAGTAACGATCAGTAACGCCGTTTGACATCCTTTGTCGTCACAAAATTCAGTAAGGCCTCGTCAGAGACTTGTGGAGCAGTTCCAAGTGGCACCGACGCCAGCATCATCGAGTTGATCACCCGCCGGTGATGCGGCATTGGGGACGGGATGGTGGCGGTGTGCAGCACCCCTTGCAAGCTTCCGCTCCCGAGAGCCGCCAAGCTGTTATTGATCACCACGATCTGCGGTCTGGCGGGATCAAACGAGATGAGGGATGTTGTATATGGTAAGAGTTTTTCCTCACCCGGCATGAACATCGGGTTAAATCGCTCCAGCACTTCAGCGGGAGTTATCCCCAAGTCGACAGCACATTTGGAGAAGTCTGCCATGGCCAACTGCGAACGGACTTCACTTGGTTCATAGCCAAGCACCAAAAGGCTCTCATCTGGCCCGCCGTCGCGATGCAATTTCGTCGATTCCTGCTGATCGAAGCGGCCAGCCGACCAACACACAAAGTCTTTTGCGACACGCTCCCGATGAATTCTGGCCAACTGATTCTTGAGGATGAGTTGAAAACCTCTCAGTGCTTGCGATTCGATGTCGGATCCCAAGTGAATGACACAAAATCCAGGCTCACCATGATCGATCCGGCATACCTTGCGATACACAGTTTCTTCGAGTTCCACCCCAACCACTTGGCTGGAAGGCGAAGGGACTTGTGAAACCTCGATCGTATAGTCAGCTGACTCCCACATCGCGCGTTTATCCACTGTTTTTATTTGCATCGCACCACACACATTATCGCTGCTCGATAATCTTGCAGTTGTTGGACATCTTCACGAAGACTTTGGTTCACTGAAGGTTTCAAGGAAAGGAGCCATTCAAAGTCATCTCAGTGGTCACCTGGAGGGAGAGAATTATTCTCTACCTGAAGCTTCAGCTTGGCCATTTCCGCTTCTTCGATCTCTTGAAGCTCCTGAATCTCGTGAGGAAAGTAGCCCACTCGAATTCTCCCGCGACCAATTCGCGAGATCGAGGTCTTAATTTCCGGCGGTGTCGAGTCAAAAAACTGCCAATTGCTGGAGTAGGCTGCCGTCATTTTTCCATCGACAATCCAGACCGAAGCTCGGTCTTTATCAAAATCGCAGTCGAAGTTGTAATATATCACGCAGCGGCCGTATTCTTGCCGTGATCGCGGAGTGGCAATGGCCAGCAACTCCTCGATTGACGACCCTTCACGCAGAATTCCCTGATCCAAAGCCAGCTTCAATGGCGAGGCATCTTTTCTCATTGAAAGATACGCATGGAGATCAGCAGATGAATAAATATCCTTACTGATGCAGAAAGAAATGCCGATCACGCATATGGCAAACAGAGAAAAACCGATTGCGGCTAGGATTCGCCAAAGTATGTTCATGTTGTAGTCCCCAAGGCGAGTGACATAGCCATCTTGCCAACAGCTCTCCGACTCCACGTTCTAAGCACGAGGGCGTAAACGTGAATTTATAAGAAATCTCTTGTTTCTATTCATTTCGCGGCCGATTGGTGCTGCTCCGCCACAGCCAAAAGCCACCGCACCATCGATAGTCTCATATGTTACAGCCCATGCCATCCCGCATCACTTTTTCACGAAGCTCAACACGAAGTTGCCTTAAAACCAATCAGCTCTGCGAGAGGCTTTTAATTCTCTCCTTCAGAAGGCGTTCAGCCTCGGGATGAAACAAATGTCTCGCCACATCCATTGGAGTTGTTCCATCTACACAAGGAAGCAATGGGTCTGCGCCTGCGTCTAAAAGAATCCTTGTAACGTCGGATTTTGGAGGGATATCTAGCTGAATTCCAGCATCCCCCTCGGAATCTATCGACCGCACGAGGACAGATGAACCTACAACATCCAACGCATTCACATCAGCACCATACCTGATCAGTTCTTCAACAATCTGAGGATTTGAAAACTCCGCAGCAATGTGCAACGGGTTCGAGCACTCATCAACCCAGTGGTTGGGATCGGCCCCGTGTTCCAGGAGGATTGAAACAATATCTGGATGCTCGGCCATAATCGCCCATACCAATCCCTGATTCTTGCATTTGCCGTCTATAGAGTCGTCGCTCTCGACCATTCTTTTCACTTCATCAGCCAGGCCACGATTCACAGCTTCTTCAAAAGTCATATTTATCAGCTCCTCCAGGTGCCATAGCCAGCAAGCCAGAAGTGCTCCAACTCTTCAATCACTGCACCCTCCTCAAAAGTACCCACCCGTTTTTCACTTCGCCATTCCTGTCCCAACTTCCAACTGCCCACCACGAACTGCAGGAAAGATCGCAGACGTGCTCGTTTTCCCAAGTGATCGGATCTTGACAAAGACGAGAGAAGACCCCTATTGTATCTGAGAGAATTACATTTATGCTGAAGCGGTGTGGATTTGATGGATACGCGGTTTACTGTTGCGGCTCATGTGCTGGGGTATCTGGCCTGGCAGAGTGAACAAGGTGTCGAGTGGGTTTCTTCGGATGAGTTGGGGCGAAGTATCAATACCCATTCGGTGGTTGTCCGCCGATTGTTGACCCAGTTGCAGAAAGCCGGGTTGATTGAAACTCGTCGCGGGGCCAGCGGTGGCTCACGCCTGGCACGGCCCGCCAGTGCGATTCATCTGGGAGAAGTTTTTGATGCCGTGGTGGAATCTGGCACATCGCTGATCAGTTTTCCACGCGAAGTCGAGCGGGATGAATGCCAGGTCGGAGAACATATTGAAGCTGTGTTGCGAGAGGTGATTGCTGAGGCCGAAGCGGTCTTCCGCCGGAATCTGGGACGCACCAGTGTGGCGGAATTCTCGCAGATGGTTGTCAATCGCATGATCAAACTGGGAATCTGCTGCCCCTCGGAGGAAGAACGCCAACCAGCGGCTGCCAAAAAACACTCCCAAACCACTCGGCTGGTTGAACAGACCAAAGCTATATCGGGTTCACGAAAAGGCAAAACCAAACGCTGATCGCGAGCAGGATAGCTGACACAAACGACTTGGAAACGATAGGCTTCGCCACAAGAATTGTAACTTTTAGGATTACGAATATGAAGACGGATTCATCAACCAGTCCTCCGGAACTGGCAAGCCATCCGGAAGGAGTATCGACTCCTGCGGTTCAGCCGCGCACTTTACGCTGGTGGCCGGCGGCATGCCTGGTGGTGCTGATGTTTCTGCTGCGCATGATACCTGCCCTGGTGGAGTCGCCCTCTTTACCTGTGATTTTTGCGAGTTTTCTGGGCCCCGCCGTCGCTGGTGTATTGATCCTTTTGTGGTGGGTCACATTCAGTCGCTCAAGCATTCGCGAACGGCTGCTGGGTGCCCTGCTCACCATCGCCATGATCGGGATTTCGATCACACTCCTGCATCCGAGTCTGGCCAACATGAATGCCATTATGTATGTCGTGCCTTATGGCGTGGGCGCTTTTGCTGTGAGTTTATGTCTTCTGGCAGCCCAGCCCAGGTGGCGGTTGCCTGTAGCACTGGGAGCGGTGGCTCTCACTTTGGGATACTGGGATTTGTTGCAATCGGCTGGGGTGGACGGAACCTTTCAACCCGAACTCTCCTGGCGGTGGATCCCGACAGCAGAAGAGCGGTATCTGCAAACAGTCGCCAGCCAGGCTGCTGAGACTGCCAGCCCTGCTCCATCCGAGAAGATTCTGCTGGCAGATGCCGCCTGGCCGGCATTTCGAGGAGCCGCTC
>JAIXUU010000292.1 GCA_027483405.1 Planctomyces sp.
ACGATTCACCCGTCATCATCGATTCATCAACTTCGGTGGTTCCTTCGAGAACAACTCCATCGACAGGGATGGTCTCACCAGGCCGAACCAGTAGTCGATCACCCACCAGCACATGTTCGAGGGCGATTTCCTCTTCTCTCCCTGATGGATGCCATAATCTGGCTTTCGGTGGAGTGAGCGACAATAGCGAGCGAATCGCTTCGCCAGTCGCCTGGCGAGCCCTCAGTTCCATCAACTGCCCGATGAGCACCAGCATGATGATCACTGCGGCACTATCGAAATACGGCTCCACGACAGGAGCAAAATGAAGTTCAACGACCTCGGCTTCAGGTGAGGTGTTCATGGCCTGCATGTGAAATGAAGTCGGAAACTGGCCGGGGATGATCGTAGCCAGCAGGCTGTAGAGGTAAGCCGTACCGACACCCAAGGCAATGAGCGTGAACATATTCGGGTTACGACTGACGATCGACTTCCAGGCGCGCTCAAAGAAGGGCCAGCCGCAATAGAAGACGATCGGCGTGGTCAGAAGCAACTGGATCCAGTTCAGCCATGACATATTGGCATGCAGCCACTGCATGATGGTACGTGAAGGGAGCATGCCCAACATCGCAATCACAAAGACAGGGAGACCCAGAACAATGGCCCAGCGCAAGCGGGATGAGAGCAGCAGCCATTCGGGATCGGGCCCTGCTTGAAATGTGGGTTGGGACGGTTCCAGAGCCATGCCGCAAATGGGGCAGCTACCTGGTGCGGATTGGACAACTTCGGGATCCATGGGGCAGATATATGTTTGACCCGGGGCAGCGGGTGTGGACTGTGCACAATCGTGACGAATCGCATCGGGGGATAAATAGACTTCTGGATTTGCACGGAACTTGATCAGGCAGGAGCGGGCGCAGAAGTAATAGGTGGTGCCGGCATGTACCAGGGAACCTGAAGCATGGGCTGGATCGACAGACATCCCACACACCGGATCTGTTTCTCGATGCGGTTCGAGAATGGTCAGCAGAGAGGATGGTCTGGCAGGTGGCACAGGCATGATGCAGGTCTTCAGCAAAGGATCAGAGGGCCTGAAAGCAGAGAGCGTGCGTGTCAAGACATTGAGCACCAATCCATCGTATCAATCGTAGCGATGATCTCTGGAAGTGATACAGGTTTCGCTCAGGCAGCTTACGAGTGGTGATCCCCAATCGCCCGTTGTTGTGGCAAAAAGTTCTCGCAAAGCTTGTGGACTTCACCACTGTCGGCGGCAGTTCTTCGATTGTCGATGCATGCAGTTTTCAGCATCTTCAATGTGATGAATTCATGTTTTTTGGATCGAGGCACTTGAGTCCAATTTTTCGTCGCCCCGAAAAACTTCAAAAAAAATCGAAAACTGCTCTTTGCAGCGGCGGAATCTTCCGATACACCCCGCCTCAGCAATGAAAATGTTCCCCGCATTGGCATTGCCGGGTTTTGTCTCGACTCGCTGCAGTCACGAATGTGAGTGAGCAGTCCTGCCAGAATTCTTCAAGAGAAGACACTTCGCGTGGTCACTGTCCGGCGGCCACCAGACAATTGAAAACCCCTCTCAAGCCCGAGCGTTTTGCTCATCGGCTAACCGATTTCCCCCCTCTCTCCCGTTCCTGAAGGAATCTGTTCATGTTCACTCGTATGGCCTTGGCACTGGCTGGTCTCGCGATTGCAATTTCGGCTTCTGGCTGCTGCTGCTCTGCCAATCGCTGCAATCCTTGTGGCCCTTGTGGTGCTGCAGCTCCGTCACCTTGCTCGACAGGTAACTGCTCGCCCAGCTTCTATCCTCCTGCCGGTGGCGGCGGTGGGCAATTCTTTCAGGGTGCTGATGCTTCTGGCATGAACCTGGGAACCTCCACAGTGGCGACATCTCAGCCATTCGGTGGATATCCAGCCACAGCCATGGCTCCTGCACAGCTGCTGCCAAACTAGTGGGTATTCCACGTGAGTGCTCTCCACGTGAATGCTCTCCTGGAACAGATGGCTTTCGCGGGCCCGTTTGACTCCTGAAAATGCACGTCGATCAAGAATTCACTTGTGCGGCTGATCGCTGAAGTTTGGTATCATTGAGCAGAGCATCACACGGAAAAGATGCTTTCAAGTGACCCGAATGGAACTGGAGCCGCATCAATGAGTCGACTCATCTCTCACACGCCGACACCTAACGCTTCCAAGTCCGATAGCAATCATGCATCGGCTCAGGATGACCGTACGATTCAGGCCTCGCAAACATCACATACGAGCCCTTCCACTTTCGGGAAGACCCTGTTGCTGTGGGCCTTGGCCTCACTGATTGGTGGCGGGCTGGGATATGGTTACACATTAAAAATTTCGCAGGCCGAAGCGAACCGGGCAGAGACCAAAAAGCTCTACGAACTGAGGACTTATACCGCACTACCCGGGCGGTTGGATGCGCTGAACAAGCGCTTTCGCGATCACACCACTCAGCTTTTCGCTAAGCATGGGATGACGAATGTGATCTATCTCACACCCGCAAATGGTGACAACAAACTCATTTATCTGATTGCCCATGAGAACGAAGCGGCTGCGGCAGCCTCATGGAAGGCCTTTCGCGAAGATCCCGCGTGGAAAGCGGCACGCGAAGCCTCTGAGGCAGACGGCAAGATTGTCGAGAAGGTGGAATCGGTTTATCTGAATGCAACCGATTACTCTCCCATGAAATAGCCGTCTCTATAGCGATCTCATTTCGTGAAGTCACTCATCATGAAAGCTCCGTCCGTCCAGAGAATTTCGATCTGCACGGCATGTACCAGATGGGAATCGCATTCTCGCCAAGAACCGCAAGTTCGGCACAAATTCAGATCGCACTCTGCTCTATTTGAATGCCGGATCGAATTCCGGACTGGATTCGTTCTCGTTGGCCCCTGGAGCCGGTGGGATGAACGCAGGCAAATTCCCTGCCGGCTGAGGCGGTGACGAGAGAACCTTATCAAAAAGCTGTGTGGCTTTTGGCGAACCGGGTGCATCAATGGCCTGATCGTCGTAGAGGACAGAGCCTCCGTCAACCGGTGGATAGGTCGTCCCCTGCGGTTCATTCAGAGCCGGTGCCAGAGTCTGAATCATCGGGCCTTCGCTGACCTGTGGCGCCAACTGTTTAGGATGATCGAACCGGCTGGCCGGGTGAGTACGCAGTTGCCGCTCGAGAGCATCGCAATAAGCTTGTTCTGGCCATGGCCCTTCTTCGAGCGAGATTTCGTTGTAATCGAACAAGGTTCCTTTTTCGAGCTGGACGTTCTTGATCGACAGCGAGTATTCGATGACGGCCCGGAAGTAGGAAATATCGGCATCAGCCATCCGCCGCTGAGCTTCGAGCAGCAGGTCAACCGTCGCGTTGTCAGCATCGAAGGCCGCTTGAACCGCTTCAACCTGCTCTCGCGCAGCCATGCGGCGGTTCAGTGCAGTTTCAACAATCTGGTAGGAACGATCCACGTCGGCAATGGCGTTGCTCAAGTCGTGGATGACCGATCGTTCCTGCTCGAAAAGTAACGCACGATCACGGGCCAGTTGCAATTCCGCATTACGAACAGCGGCATACGCCTGACGGAATCCTAAAGGCATGGAGAACTCCAGACCTAACTGCCATTCCTGGAAGTTCCCCGAAGTCAGGTTCGAATAGGCATCACCAAACTCACCACCTGTTCCATCTGGCAACAGATCTTTGCCGAAGCCACGGAAGCGGTAGCGGGCCATCGCATCGAGTTGTGGTTTGAGAAAGTTCTTGTTGGCCTGAAGTTCGAGTTCACGTTTGCGAACCTGCCACTTCTGACGACGGAGTTCAACTCGTCGTGAAAGTGCTTCACCAAGAGTCGATTCCCAAGAGTATGAAAGCTTGGCAGCCGACGGTTCGTCGGCAGTTCGAATGAGTCGGCCATCGTTGATGGGCATGCCAATCAGCAAACGCAGCCGGCGTTCGCACACAAACACTCCGCCTGTCCCGCGGAAGGTTCCCCCGGTACTGCCGTTGTTGGTCCGTGTGCCATCGAGCAAGCGGCCATGCAGTGCGTTCTGGGCTTCTTCCTGAAAACGGAAGTACTGCTCGCGGGCCTGAGCTTCCTTTTCGGCTTCACCACCACGACGACCTTGTTCGTACAAAGCCCGAATGCGACGCCAGGTTTCGAGTGCCGCATCACGGGCAGCGATCTTCGATTCCAGATCACGCCAGGCAAATGACAGATCCCAGTAGCAGTTCTCGACATCACTCACATAGTTGCGCACACCAACTTCAAAATCAGCCAGTGAGATATCCGAATTGATCCGGGCAATCACGACACCATTGATCAGGCCAGGCTGGGCATTCGGCCCGGCAATACGATTGAAATCGACCCCGGCGCCTTGCAGCAATGGCTGACGAACTTCACCTTCGTACCAGGTTGTCCACGCGCTGGGGAAGAAGTTCCCGGGTGCATTGTTGGCATCATATTGAGTGTAGTTACGAATGGCAAAATTCGAACCCGTCGCGGCTGTTTTCGAGATCTGAGCCTGATAGACGTTGAAATCCTGCGTGAGGAGCCGCGTCCCACCACCAAAGAACTGGTTGTTCAATGCGCGGTCGTTCTTCTCCCACATCGCACTGGCTGCCACCTGCGCATCAAATGCACTGAGTGCGGCTTCGATCCCGAACCTGGGATCAGTCTGTGCAATGGCAGGATCATTCTTGGTACGCACAATTTCGGGAGATCTCAGCACTAATCCACCCAGATCGCGGAAAGCCTTGGATTGTGCGAGGCCCAGACGCATCACTTCTTCAAGCGAAAGATCAAGGTAGTCAGTCGGTGTTTCACTACTGAGCGAGATCGGTGCACTGGTCGCTTCGAGAATCTGTTCGTCCGAAACTTTTTCGATTTTCGGATACTCGATCTTGCGGCCCATCGCCTCGTAGTGCGAGGTATCAATACCAATGTTCGCAGCGGGAGTGGGCTGGTAGCGGGCGCAGCCTGGGCCGGGCAAAGTGATGATGGCCACCACTACGCTCAACCATCGCCAGCGGAGAATCCGCTCACGCGACCACATCCTTGCCGGTCTCCATGAAGCTTACGATGACTATCGTTTGTTAATTCTTCGCGATCTGATTCTCAGGCAATCTGCGCAGAAAATGACCGCGAGATGATCCGTCATCGTGAGTGATCGGCACGCCAGACGGCAGGCTTTGGGTAACTTTTCAGAACGACAGGCAATCGGCAGTACCTGCCGTCCCCAGGAGTGCGATATCGCGAGATGTCACCACTAACTGCTGGAATCGGAAAAAACGTTCAAGCCGGTAAACTCACTACAACCAGAGAAGTTGTTCATATCCGAAAGAACAGCTCGAACTTGTGATTCAGCAGGCAGGCGTTGTTTGATGCCGAACCAGTTGTCCTCAATTTCATTGAGCGAACGAAACTGACGTTTGCTCTTTCATCAAAGTTCAATTCAAAACTTCTGCGCGTCTTCCAAACCCGTGCTAAGTTAGCAGCATTGGGTATTCGGAATTCCTTTTTCCGGTGAAGCTCTCAAGAGAAACCTGTGGCTGACGCTGCCTTTGAGCATCGTTTCAATGCCAACAGGTAAATTTTCTCTCGTGATTTCCCGGTGGCCAATGAGGGGCATTTCCATTCATGCACGGCCTGGTATCGATTCTTGCACAACTTGAAGGAGTCCTTTCCGGGACTGCCGGCCTGTTGGCTTTAGCAACTGTCTGCCTGTTCCAGCATGGAATTCATGTGCTGCAGCGACAACGATCTGACCGAAATTCCGCTCGGATTCTTGGTGAAGTCAAGAGCCTTGAACGTGAGGTCATGCACCTGACTCGCGACAAGATGATCACCCGGCTGGAGAATGTGGTTCTCCGCGAAATTCTCACACAGAACGATCCCGAGCGAGGGTACGCCGTTCTTCTCAAACGATTCATTCCAGACACAGATTCTGGTTTTGCAGCCATCATTCGTCTGGATCGCAGCAGCGGAACTGTCTTTGAAGCCCGTGGTCTGAGTGACGAATCGCTCGAAGCATTC
>JAIXUU010000397.1 GCA_027483405.1 Planctomyces sp.
GCAATCTCAGCAGGTTCCAGTCGAGGAATTCCTCCCTCGCAGGGGAGGCATTTTTTCGCCAGCAGCGATTCCGCCTGAACGGATTTGTTTGAGGCGAGTTCACATGCTGAAGATGTTGGCGACGATGTTGTTGTGAATTGCTGGTGATCGGACATTGAGATGCCTCCCTGGATTAATCGTATGGATTCAATCATTTGTGAATCGATACAGCATACAGGAGGGAGATGATGGGTCATGAGAGGAAATCATGCTCAGCCCAGTTTTGCAGGGTGTCATGAAGTTCCGACGGAATGCACCATCTTTCACTGCATGACAAGAACGCGGCGCCCTAGTAGGACAATCACAATGATTCCGGCGGCTATCTCGTCAGGTTAAAATCGATGACGTTCTTGCCGGGTTTGACTTCGGCCTCGAGTGTTGATGCCGTGGTGTACTTGGCCGGTATTCCTTTTTCATCGGCGGCTGTTTCAAACTGAGCGGTGCCATCTCCTTCGGCAGCCGTGTTATCCAGCCCCTCTTCTCCGGATCCCAGCACAACTCGGCAATGGCCGACTTTACAACCACGGGTTTCCCGAATGTAGGTGAGTTCGTACTGGCCACTGGCATTGGTGATTCCAAATGCCGGTCGGCCCTGATCCGGATGAAAGGTGACTCGTACACCGCTGACAGGCTGGCCTTCCATAAGAATCTTGCCAGAAACAAGCCCCAGCGCTGGAGCATCAGATACACCCAGGCAACCCGTATTCGCAGCAGAAGCGATTAGGCACAAACACAACAGGAGCTTGCGACCAGTGGCAAAGAAGCTCATCTTCTCAACTCCCACAAAACAGGTGCAGATGAATCTCTGAAAGGCCACACGATGATCGTAAAGTCGAAGCCTGATCATCGAAGAATCGGGGCTGATTCTCTCTGCTGGATTGAGATCTCAGCCCCGACATATCTTTGCACCGGGCTTTAGAATTCACCCACAGTTTCGTTTTTGCCGCGGGTGCTGATGGCCTGATAGGTGGGCATGTGCATGTTTTCAGAAAGGAAACGGACACTGCCATCACCCATCAGAAAGTGGGCACCACCGGTGTGATAACTTCCGGCAGCTTCTTCGGTGTAGGAATTGATGGGGTCGTTCCCTTCGGCGGCAATCAGATATTCCGACATTTCTGTGGGAGGATTGCTGTCGGCACCACCCGAAAAACCATGCTTGCGGTCACTGCCACCACCGCCCAGCCTGTCGGCATCTCCCCCCGAATCGACCACTTCACTGATGAAGATCGTATTGGAAAGTCCATCGGTGACATCCCGGAAGCGAACGCTACTACTGATAAAGAAAATTCCGTCGCAGCTCATGCAGCCGCCGGCTTGTGTCATCGTGGCGAATGTGCGGCCACCACTCAGGCAGTCGTCCCCATCGTTTCCAATCAGAGTTCCCATGTTGGCATTGTAGTTGGATGGTGCGTAGCCATTCTTTTGAACACCCAGCGTGACATCGGGCTGTGAAGGACACCAGAAAACCGTCAACGGTGCTTTACCCACCAGATCCTGTTTGGGGTCGCCCACACCACCACCTTCAGTCCCCATGCCATTCAATCCCTGTACTTCATTGTACATGGGAGCCTGATCGATGAACGGCAGCAGGCTGGCATGCCACGTCCAACCGTGACCGTTATATGCCGTCCCGGCTGCATTCAGCAGGACAATGCTCCCGGAAGGAAGTGCCTGATAGACATCGTGATAGTTGTGCAGAGCCAGGCCGATCTGCTTGAGATTGTTTTTGCACTGAGTTCTGCGGGCTGCTTCTCGAGCCTGCTGAACAGCCGGGAGCAGGAGTGCAATCAGAACTGCGATGATCGCAATGACCACAAGTAACTCAATCAGAGTAAAGCCATTTCGGCGTCGCATGAACAATTCCTCAAATCATGGCAAGAAAACAGGGACGAGCTGATGGTTTGCTCCGCTCGGAGCTGGCTCAAAAACAGGAGGCGAACGCAGCGTGACGAGCAAACCTGTTGGCGATCACACCAGTTTGCCTGGCTACGGAAATTGGAAAAATCTGAGCATTTTCGATCACGTTGAACTAGGTGAAAACACTCGTTTGTTAGTGTGAATTCTGTATGAACGTCGTGTTAAGTAACTGATAGGAATTAAAATCGATTTCTGGTTGACAAATCATCACAACTGAACAGCCTCCAAAGCAAATCACGGTCAGTCGCTTTCGTCAGCGACTGACCGTGATTCGTAAGGTGAGAAGAATGCCTGCCGTTCAATCGTGGGGATCAGCCAAGGATTCCTGCCATAGGCAGAATTGACGGGTCGAGGATGCTGGCGGGGTGGGCTCCCAGCCAGTGCTTGAGAATGGAGGCGTAAACGCTGCGAAAATCGGTGGTGTGGTGCATTACGATATCGAGCGTGAATGGTCGGCAAGATCGTCAGAATTATGATGGGGTCGATAGGTGCGTACCACCACGGTATCAGCGAGCAGGTCGCCGACTCTTTGCCATTTGTACTGCAGGCCAATCAGCATGACTCCCACGACGTAGTTGAAAAAACCATCGATGAGAATGGCCGCATTTCGCAAGATCGAGCGGAAGAATCCACAAGGCCTGAGTGTCGTTCTCAAAGTCTCGATCCGGCACAGAAACTTTCCGGGAGTCGTCCCCCATGTCCCTTCGACCCAGCAGTACATCAGGAACACAATCAGGAAATAGCTGAAGTAGCCCAGGCCCACCACTAAGGCCCAGATGGCCCATTGCGTCAGCTCTTTCTCAACCATGTTTCCATTCTGGAACGTCCCGATCACTGCCGACCAGTCCATCTGATAAATGTAGTAACCGGCCAGTGCATAA
>JAIXUU010000360.1 GCA_027483405.1 Planctomyces sp.
AAACCATTTCGTCGGTGGTCTGCTCACCCCAGGTCACACGACGAGGCGGATTCGACGGGTTTGATGGATTTCCCTCGGAGTTATCCCAGGCAGCGATGATTTCTAACCTCGTTCCTGCGGGGAGATGGATCGGCTGCGAAAGATGGAATTCGTCCTGCCAGGCATATTTCCAGTTCGAGATCCTGATGATCGGCTGAATCGTGTTGTCTGGCAAGATAGCCTGGGCGGTAAAGGACTTTCCCAACAGATGCATGTGAGGAATCACCCCCATCAACGTCACCGGCTGAGGCAATTTGTACGAAGCCCGACGTTCGTAATGCCTGTCACCAGCGGGAATATCAATGTCATAACTGGCGGCCCAGACGGCAGCGACAATATTCTTGGGCTGATCGGCAAAATAGATTCCCACTCGCGAGCGATCTTTGGTTGCTTTCCCGGAAGGGTGATAATGAATCTGCAGCACCAGATCGGAACCTTTCTTTAAGTATCGGCCCATATGCCCGGGTAATTTTCGAGGCGTATTCCCCGGAGACCAGCCACCAATTGAGCCGGTGGGGAGAAAGCCCGGGCTGCCGAAGCTGCTGTATCCGGGCTCAGGAGTTTTTGCATCGAGCTTGCGACCCTGATGATTGGCATCGAGAAAACAGAGCGTATGGTGTACGACACTCGCATCCCCCGGTTGAAACTCGATGGCCGCCACGACTTTGTCACTATCCAGAGGCAAAGGGATCACAAAGTTCTGGAAGAGATCCGGCCCATCCGCTGGGATGGAGAAGTCTGCCGCCATCTCGGCAATTAAATCTGGCGGGCCAAGTTCCCAGGTGGATTTCTTTGGTGGAGGCATAGGAGCTTCGTTCAGTTCTCCACTGGGTGTCCCTTGATCAACCCACTTGGAGAGTGCATGTTTCTCGATCTCCGACAGGCTTCGCTGTCCCAGGAATTCGCCACAATTCGCATCAGGCATCCATGGAGGCATGCGGGATGTCTGAGTTTCCTCGATTATCTGAGCCCGCTGGTTGACGACATCCTGCCATTTTTCCAGTGGAAAGGGCCCGACGGCGTTTGCCTGATGACAATGTGTGCAGTTTGCGTAAATGATGGACGCGGTTACTTGAGACCAGGTCAACTTTTGATGCGGCGTATCGGTGCTCGCACCCAGCAGTTCTTCCGTCGAGATCAAGTCGTAAAGGCAGCCGACAGCCGAGGTGGAAGCGATTTTGGAAGTTGGGTTCAGCAGGAGTGTCTCGACCGCCGTTTCCAGATCGCGAGTTTTGACGACGGCACGCTTCACACCCGGGGCGGCCCAGCGTTCATCGATCCGGCCGCGGTAAGCGATTCTCCCTTGAACATCGAGAAGAAAAGATTCGGGAACGTGTGTTGGTTTAAGTGCATGAGCGAGTTGGGCCAGGGGATCGAAAACGATCGGGAACTTGATCGCGTAATCCTCGACGAATTTCCGTAATTCGGCATGTGTTGAGAATGGATTCCCCCAGACGGCATGCAATGAAACGGTTTCGGTTTTTTTGTTCCATTTTTCGTGAAGTCGATTCAGTTCGGGGATGTAGCTGCGAGCTATCGGGCAATCGCCATTGATAAACACCACAACTCGTAATGGCTTATCAGACTTCTCACGGAATTCGTGAACGCGCGAGTGCTGGTCGAGCAGTTGGGTATTCAATAGTGGTTTCGAAGCATGTCCAAGCGTGAGAGCCTGCTGATGCTTTGAGTCAGGCAATGAAATCGCTGGTTTTGTATTTGTCTCCACGAGAGACGCAGGTGATTCTTGCGCCGGACAGACTCCATTGACCTGTAATGCCAGACTCAGACAGGTCACGACAGACCAGATCCAGAAAGTTCGTTGTGGTAGCCACGCATTCGAGGAGAATCGATTGTGGATTTCAAACTGTCTACCGGCTTTGACCATCAAGTGAGATCCTTCGAAGCAACGTATGTTTCCATCCTGTGCAAGTCTCTAACACCGCAAAAAACATCACATTGGATTAGAATCAAACCGCTTGATGTCGTATCGAATAATGAAACTCGACTTTCGAGACATTGAGTGAACGGGGTCTTGTCCTCAGTGATATGATCAGCCCCATGATCATACCAGCCCGATTCCACCACGGATTCAGCTTCCATGTCAAAACGGATCTTCTGGCAGGATTTTTACACGCGAAGAACGTGGTTGTCTCAGTGTGCCGCAGCGATGGCAGGGTGTTGGATTTCGTCTCGTCAATCGATGGGGAGTGCTCATGCGCAGGATGAAATTCGCGAGCGTGTACGGGCTCATCGGCCTGAGATGCGCTGGATTGAAAATGAATCGATCAAGCTGGGAGTGGATTTGAATCTGGGAGGTGCAATTACCTGGCTTTCGACCAGGCATCATCCGGAGAATATGGTCAATAACTGGGATTGGGGTCGGCAGATTCAGATGTCGTTCTATGCCGGGCCGGCGAAGTTTCGTGTGGAGGGAAAGGAAGTGGCCCCTGCGTGGGCCGATTTTCCCTGGAACCCCGTCCAAGCAGGAGATCATTTCGGGAATGCCTCGAAAACGATTGCTTTTGAGCAGGACAAGCATTCATTGAAGGTCACTGCGATTCCGATGCAGTGGTCGCTTAACAACGCCCCCTGTGAATGTGAGATCTCCAGTAAGATTGAGTTAGAGGGGCACCAGGTGCGGATCATCAACCAGTTGGAGAATCGACGCACGGATACGACGTTTTATCCTGCCAGAGATCAGGAACTTCCTGCGGTTTATCTGACGGGGAACTTCAACCGATTGATCAGTTATCGCGGTCCGTCACCATGGACGCATGAGGCGTGGGAGGAAATCGAGCATCATCCTCAGCCGGGAGAATTTCCATGGTTGAGGCTGTATGGCAGTGAAGGGTGGATCGCGCTGGTGGATGAGACCGGTTATGGTTGCGGCCTCTGGCAAGCCAATAATCCAACATTTCTTGGAGGGATTGCGGATCATCGCGGTGTGAAGGAACGTCGTGAATCGCCGCGATCGGGTGTCGGAACCCACGATTTCCCGACGGGTTATCTGGCGAGTGTGCGCCCGGAACACCTGGAGGCCGGGACGAGTTACGTTTATGAGACCAGATTGGTGCTGGGTTCTATCGAAGAAATTCGATCGACCATTTCGAAAATGGCCGACCAATCCGGCCTGCCCGATTGGAGCTTTGAGAAAGATCGTGATGGCTGGACATGGCAAGGCTCTCAGGGTGCCCTGCAGGCGTGCAAACCATTACTTGAAGGCAAAGAGGTTTTGTCAGGTATTGTAACTTGTGGAGAAGTGAATCTCGTTTCGCCCCCCTGTGTCTGGCAGCTTGCAAAAAGCCGTCGATTGACGGCCAGTCTTCACCTGGAAGCAACACATCCGGTGAGGCTGGATCTCTACTGGCAACATCCCGGGGATCGTGAATTCATGCCTGGTCAGATGGTTTCGACAATGTTCCGGAATATGAATCAGAGTCCGAATGAAAGGGGAGTACCTGTCTTCGAACAAATCGAGTGGGAGCTTCCAGATACGAATGGGATCGCCGAAAAATCGCTGGTTTCACGCTTGAGAGTCAGCTTCGCTCCGACAGATCGCTCGATGCAATTACCAGTGAAAATCCAGAGTATCAGAGCGATGACCGTTCAATAAGCATGCGATTATCTGAGATTTTCATAAGGCTTTACGCAATTATGGGCAATGCATCGACCGCGATGATGAGATTTAATCCTCTTCTCGGCTGGGTTTCTGTCCCTTGTTGATTTCGCGATTTCCCAGTGTTTTGATACGCATCTGTTCTCGCTCTTTTCTCAGTTCTTGAGCGTTGAACCACCAACCAATCAAGACACATGCCATGAGCGTGACGATCAGCACACTTCCGCCCACAATCGCGATGGCTTTCTTGGAGAATCGCCAACCAAAAACTTCTTCCCCGAGAAGCGCGTCAATTTCTGAATCGCTGAGCTGTCTGCTTTTAGCTGTTTTGGACTGCGCATTGCGGGAAGTACTTGCCTGACCTCCTTTCTGACGCCTGACTTTAGGGGCAGAAGAAAGTGGTGCCTGGGGGAGATCTTCCTCTTCCGGTTCAGGCTTGGGTGGTGGGGCTATCCATTTAAGCGAAGCAATATCGGGCCCGATGAGGAGCAGACTCAGGCATTTTGCACAACGAGCTTTTTTGCCCGCAAATTGAGGTTTGAGTGGCAGAACCTTGCCACACTCGGGGCAAGGGACACTGCCCGGGGTGCCGCGTGAAATCTTCGCCATACGCTGCGAAGCACTGTTCGCAGGCGAGGGAGTGATGGAACCACTTCGGGCAGAAGTGGCAGCTTCTCGCTCGGCGACCATCGACGCTGTCGGTAGCGTGACTGTTCCACTGGCGGCAAGACGCGAAGAGCTTCTTTGAGAGGCGGCTTCCAGCACCGCTTCAGCGAACTCGACACAGTTGGCGTAACGTTTGGCCTGATTTTTGGCCAAGCCTTTGATGACGGCCTCTGAAAGTCGGTCAGAGAGATTCGCCTGATACTTACTCAACGGGGGAATCTTCATCCCTGTCTGATTGACCATCGTGGCTGAGGCTGTGGGGCCTTCCACGGGAACACATCCCGCTAAGCATTCGTAGACAGTCATGGCCAGAGAGTACTGGTCAACACGCCCGTCATGGGCATGTCCCATAATCAGTTCAGGAGCCACATAGTTCGGTGTCCCGACGAGAAATCCGGCTGCTGTCAGCGATGCATCTCGCTTGGCAGGTTCTTCCTGTGTAGCTGAAAGTGCTTTGGCGAGACCAAAATCACTGAGGTAGGCATTTCCAAACTGATCAAAGAGAATATTGGCCGGTTTGACATCGCGGTGAATGAAATGCTGCTGATGGATGAAATCGAGAGCGCGGGCCACGTTCATCAACCAGTCTTGTAACGATGACGGAGGCTGTGCGACCTGCTGTGTGCCTTCGTAGATGCGATCTCGCAAACTGCCGCCCGAAAGATACTGCATCACCACATAGGGCACACCTTCGTGATCACCCACATCGTGGATTGTGACGATATGCGGATGCTTGAGCTGTACCAGAGAGCGAATTTCCCGCTGGAAACGTTCTGCGAACTCCGGATCGCTCAACGTGGCGGCAGTCGGCACTTTAAGAACGACTTCGGTCTGCAAACGGGCATCAAAAGCCCGGTAGACCAGACCCATACTCCCTTCGCCTAGTTTGGAGCGAACTTCGTAACGAGCCCCATCAATGACGACACCAGCTATGTCGGTCTTGACGGACATGGGAAGCAACTCGTAATGAGGTCTGGCGGGAGGAATCACTAGCAACAACACTTAGCCCGGGCAATCACTCAGGCCAACTGGCGTAAGTCCCACATACTCAAATCCTTGAGCACTGCTACAACTTAAAGATATCAGGCTTGGAATCGCAAGTTGCGAAAGCGTGAGTAATTCTTCATAAACCAGTTCCCTATATTCAGCGACGCCAAATCAGCTTTGGAAACGACTCGAATCAGAGTGATTCCCAATGGCTGTGGTTAGCAGTTGTTCTGGCACAACCTGTTGTTGTTCAAGACTTTCCGGGGATTTTCTCAATGGTTTAGCACGCGGCATTCAGAGATTTAAGAAGGCTTATGACTTGACCAATCGCCAGACATCGCGACAAAGTTCCTTATCGAGAATTTTTTTTCGAACTGGGAATAGCGGTTGATAAAGGAGATCTTTGCCATGATTCGCCAAAACTTCCCGGCTCAGAGAAAGACGAGATTGCGATCAGAGCAAGCTTTGACAGGGCGTTTTTTCACCGAACGATGGTTATGCCTCGTTTTGTCGTGCTTGTGCATTTCCTGCCTGACGGCCAGCTCTGCCTTGGCTCAGATCTCTCCCTCAGCGACAGAGGCCCAGTTAAAGATTTCGAATCGAAATTGGGCTGATCTCATTGCCATGTTGCCGATGTATCGCGGCAAAGTTGTCGTCATCGACCTGTGGTCAACATCGTGTGATCCCTGCCTGAAGGAGTATCCGGGGATTCTGGCACTGCAGAAAAAGTATCCCCAGGAAATCGTCTGTGTTTCGTTGAATTGCGATTATATCGGTGTCAAAACCAAACCCGTCGAATATTACAGGCCGCGGGTGGTTGAGTTTCTTCAGTCTCAGAATTCGAACATCGTCCATCTGATGTGCAATGAGCCTGCCGACGAGCTCTTCGAAAAACTCAAGCTCGATTCGATACCTGCCGTCTACGTTTTTGATCAGCAGGGGCAGCAGGTCAAAAGGTTCGATGGTCAATACACCCGTGAAGTCAGTAATGCCTCTGCGACTCAATCAGCAGGAAAAGCAGCAGCAGATTCAGAGGAAGACGAAGAAGAGTCGAAATTCTCTTATGCCGAAGATGTTGCCCCTGTTGTGGAAAAACTGCTGAAAAAATGATGTGCCAGGCTATGGCGACAAACATTGAGCCTGCGGCTTTACCCGACACT
>JAIXUU010000052.1 GCA_027483405.1 Planctomyces sp.
CCCTTCTTGAGGGTACAGCGACATACAGCGGACAGTTCGCTCATTCAGTGGAACTCCCCAGGCATCGACGACAAATGTGCGTGATGTGGCAAAGGCGAAATCGCGAACGTTATCTGCCTTGAACCGCCAGGCCTTTTGTTGCGGGAAAGTCTTGACCTTCCGTTTGGCCTCGGCTTCGTCTTTGGTCACGATAAAGACAGGTGAATCGGATGTGTCTGACTTTTTGAGACGCTCCCGCTGTTCGGGTGTCAGTGCTTCCTCGGGATTCATGAGCTCGCCAGTCGCGGCCAGTGCATGATCGGCAGGGACATGAATGGTGACGTCGTAATCACCAAACTCGACGGTAAACTCGCCGCGTCCGATGAACTGCTTAGTGCGCCACCCGCCGTAATCGGTGTAGGCACACATCCGAGGATACCAGTAAGCCAGGCCATAGATGGCGTTTCCATCATCGAGCATCTCGTAGCCTGTGCGGCCTGGAAGAAGCTTGATGTCGTTGATGGCGTATTCCCACGCCAGTTCAAAGTCAAAACTGCTGCGTGGGGCCAGTGGTGCCGGCAACTCGATCTTCAACAGACCTTGATGAATCATTGTCTTGAGAGGCTTGCCCGTCGCGTCTTTCACTCCAGAAATGTTCATGCCACCTGCAAAGGTTTCTGGTGTGAGGGCTCGCTGTAGATCACCAACACTGACACTCCCGCTATCTGACCAGGTTCGGGTCAACGTGGCGGGAGAATCGGGGGTGTAGGTATCCGGCTGCAACTGCAACCAGAGATAACTAAGCGAATGCGGCGAATTGTTCTCGTAATGAACGCGTTCGAACCCTTTGAGGCGACGGTTGTCCTCATCGAGTGTCACATCGATTTTGTAACTGGCCTTCTGCTGCCAATAGGCGGGGCCAGGTGCCCCTGATGCCAGGCGTGATTCCGTAGGTGTGGGGAGCAAACTGTCAATCTGCTGGAAGGGGTCGACACCGATGGGCGACGTGTTCGACGGTGCCGGTGCGTCTTCTGCAGCACTTGATATGCCTGCAGGAAGCACAGCCAGCAGGATGGCACAGGTCAGGTGGAGTAATTGTCGTGTGGGAAAAATGAACATGGCGCTGGGAATCGAAGTTTCGGCAGGTCTCATGCGGCGGGACATCCTTGAGTCATTAGAGAATCGGCAGGGGTATTCCACGATGTCTCCTGTAAAAGTCAGGAGATCTCACCAGGAAATACCCATTTCGGACAATTCACTCACGGGCTCGTTGAGCAGCATTTTCACCCGAAGAATGTCTATCGACCGTAAAACGAGCCAGTGCCCTGAGTCAACCGGTTTATCGAAAAACGACGATCAACCGACGGAAAAACTAGGACTCCCCCATCGTGCCGAATGGATAAACTTCTGTATCCATTCAGAGCTGGTGCATTGGTATCCAGTCGGCAGTTACGCCGTGAATACAGGCTCTTATGGAAGAGTTAGTTTCCAGCCATTTTCGGTAGAACATCCCGATTTCGGGCTTATTCTTATGACTTCAAGCCCTTGCGAATCGCCTTGTCCGAAATGTCTTTGCGGCACCAGGCGCCGTCCCAGCGGATGCATTTCACCGCCTGGTAGGCGTGCAGTTTGGCTTGTGGTAAGTCGTCACCAACGGCTGTGACACCGAGTACTCTCCCACCATCGGTGACGACATGCTCGCCAGTGATCTTGGTGCCGGCATGGAAAACCTTGACATCGGGAAGTCCGCCCGCTTCATCAAGTCCACGAATCGGCTTCCCTTTGCTGTAATCCCCTGGATAGCCTTCAGCCGCCATCACCACGCAGACCGATGGACGCGGATCCCATTCCAGAGGTTCGAGTTGATCGAGCGTTCCTGAGGCACACGCGAGTAGCACCTGTCCGAGATCGCTTTTGAGCCGCATAAGGACAGCCTGAGTTTCCGGGTCGCCAAAACGAACATTGAACTCCAGGACACGCGGGCCCTGGGCAGTGACCATAATGCCGGCATACAGGCAGCCGCGGAATGGCCGCCCTTCCCGCTTCATCTCATGCACAATCGGCACGAGAACCTTCTCGACAACGATATCTGTCAGTTCAGAAGTCACGATGGGAGCTGGGCTGTAGGCCCCCATGCCGCCCGTGTTGGGGCCGGTGTCGCCATCGTGAGCCGCTTTATGATCCTGAGCCGATTCGAGAGGCACGATGGTCGAACCATCGACCAGAGCCAGAATACTGGCCTCTTCGCCAATCAGGCAATCTTCGACCACAATCTGCTGGCTGGCACTGCCAAACTGCTTCTGCACCAGCATCTTCTTAATGACTTCGCGGGCTTCGGCTTTGGATTGGCAGACCACCACACCTTTGCCCGCAGCCAGTCCATCAGCTTTGACAACGCAGCGTTCGTCGGTTCGCTCGTCAATGTAAGAAATCGCTTCGGCGGCATTGGAAAAGACACGAAAGTCGGCCGTAGGAACGCCCGCCTTTTTCATGATTTCCTTGGCGAACTTTTTGCTGCCTTCCAGTTCGGCCGCTTTTTTTGTGGGGCCGAAGATTTTCAAGTCGTTTTTGAGAAACTCATCAACGATTCCGTTGACCAGTGGAATCTCGGGTCCGACGACCGTGAGATCAATTTTGTTCTTGATCGCGAACTCGACGAGCTTGGCGGTATCTGTGGCCTGTATGAAGACGTGGGTGGCATCGACGCCAGTTCCAGGGTTTCCAGG
>JAIXUU010000086.1 GCA_027483405.1 Planctomyces sp.
ACGGAAGAACTGGCCCGGCTGATGACGCGTGAGATGGGCCTAGCTCTCAGGGATACCCGAGCCGAAGCGAGCCGCGTGTGCGATGTGCTCCATTGTGCTTCGATGGCCGCGATGGACAGCGATGATGCAACGTTCTGGGGAGATGTGATACCGCCGGGGAAGATGCTGGGCAGCAGGAATCGCTCTGTCCATGTGATGCGTGAGCCTTTAAGGCTGGCGGCTGCAATCACACCCTTTAATCATCCGTTGACACAACTGGCTCATAAGGTCGCTCCGGCGATAGCTGCTGGAACGCCGATCATCTTGAAGCCTTCTGACAAGACACCGCTGACGGCTGTCCGATTTGCAGAAACGCTTTATGAAGCAGGTCTTCCCGGCTGGATGCTGAGTGTGCTGATTGGACCGGTCGATACGGTGATCGAACGGTTGATCAGTGATCCACGGGTCGAGGCGATCTCCTTCACGGGGAGTGTCCCTGTCGGGAAGCGGATTGCAGGAATGGCTGGTTACAAGCGAGTCTGCCTGGAGCTGGGCGGTAACTCGGAACTCATCGTGTTGAAAGATGCCGATCTGGCACTGGCGTCGAAACTGGCTTGCGAGGGGAGCTATCGCAATTCGGGCCAGCGCTGCACGGCAGTGAAGCGTGTGCTGGCTGAAGAGAGCATTTACGACGAGCTTTCGCGCAGGATTACTGAGACAACGATGGGCTATGTGTGTGGTGATCCCGAAGAATCGAAGACCGACGTGGGGACACTCATTTCGGAAACAGCCGCCATGACGATCGAAAAGTCGATACATGAAGTGATTGCCCGCGGTGCCAAACTTCTCACGGGTGGCCAGAGAAATGTTGCACTGCTGGCACCGACTGTCTTGAAGGATGTGCCGCGAGATGCGCCGCTGGTTGTGGAAGAAACCTTCGGGCCGGTGACACCGATCATACCCGTTCGTGATCTTGCCGATGCCATTCAATACGCCAACAGCAGCCGCTATGGGCTTTCGACGAGTGTGGTGACCGATTCGATGTCACAGGCCATGACTGCCATTCGCGAATTGCACACAGGGATGGTGCATGTGAATGAAGTCCCGGGTTTTCGGCTGGAGCAGGCTCCCTTTGGAGGGATTAAAGATTCCGGTCTGGGGATTAAAGAAGGGATTATTGAAGCGAAGAAGTTCTACTCGAATTCGAAGACTTACTCCTTGCCATGGTAGCTTCTATTTGTAGTGGTTGTGTATTTAATCCTGATAGAAAGTGATTTGAGAGATCTCTATGAAAATTCATCTGCATGTGAATGGCAAGAAGCAGGGGCCTTTTGAGTTGGAGGAGGTCAATTCGCAGATTGCGGAAGGAGTGCTTCTGCCGGGAGAGGTGAGTGCCTGGTACAAAGGTTGTGAAGACTGGATGCCTTTGGAGATGGTGCCTGGGATTGAGATACCAGCCGGGATGAATGTTCCACCTGTCAAAAAGGGAGCAGCTTCTTCCGCAGAAAAAGGAGGGGATAGTACGGGTGGATTGATCCCCTATAAGAATCCATCGGCACTCATTGCTTACTACCTCGGTATTTTTGGCCTCTTCCCACTCTTTGGTCTCGTCTTCTCAATACCGGCATTTATTCTGGGGATTGTGGGGTTGTATAAGCGCAGTCAGAACCCGGTGATTAAAGGGAGTGTCCACGCCTGGATTGGGATTGTCCTGGGGTTCATCGCCACGACATATAACGGACTGCTCGCGATTGGAGTCATTATCGCGATCAGTCAGAACAGATTTTAGCCTGATGAGACAGATAAGTTTGTACGAGCTGCGAGGCTTTGTATCGTTCGTGTCAACCGACAGTGCAAGCGCAGGAAGCCGGGTATCTGTTGATTGAGGGAGATTTGTGTGCCTGAGTCGCTAGCGAGATTTCATGCGGAACTCACTCTGGTGAATGGATCGACGGGAGATCCTGTCCTGCTGATTGATTATCCGGATCGGGATGATGCAGTTCTGCTGGATGCAGGAGAGAATGGTGCTCTCTCTCTGGAGCAGTTGGCGGATCTTTCAGTGGTGCTGATTACGCATCATCATATCGATCATTTTGTCGGTCTGGATCGCATTATCCGTGCGAATATGGATCGAGACAAAACGTTAAGGATCTATGGCCCGCCGAAGACTATTGAGAAGGTGGCGGATCGCATTCGCAGCTATGAATTTCAATTCTTTCCGTTTCAGAAGATCGTCATTGATGTTTATGAGATTCATGAAGATGACTTTCGTGTAGGTCGACTGGACTGTGGTCGAAAGTTTCCACCGCCGGAGATTCGTGATGAGGCTCTAACGGGGTGTGTGATATTCGAGAATGAGACGATTCAGGTGGAGGCCGTCTTTGCCGAGCATACGGTGCCGTGTTTGAGTTACGCTGTGATTGAGAAGCCGGGTTGGTTTTTGAATGTCGATGCACTCCGGAAAAGTCTGTTAAAGCCGGGGAGTTGGATAGGGGATGTCCTGGGCCTTTTGCGTGAGGATGCTCCGAATGGAACTCAAGTTCTGATTGAAGGTGGGAGTTATCCACTGGCAACTTTGCGAGATAAGTTCTTTCTGAAGAGCCTGGGAGCCCGGCTCGCTTTTGTGACAGATACGCTCTGGAATGAAGCTTCTCGAGCGAGGTTACTTTCTATTGCACAGCGGGCCAGTGTCCTTTATTGCGATTCGTTCTACGCCCAGGGGCAGTTATCGCAGGCACTGAAGTATCACCATATGACGGCTTCTCAGGCAGGTGAATTGGCACGCCTGGCAAAAGCCGAGAAGCTGGTGCTGATCCATTTTGCCAAACGCTATGCGGGCAAGTACGACGTGCTGGTGGATGAAGCGCGCGAACATTTTGCCAAGGTGACGGCTCAGATCCCTTGATCCAATCTGCAGCTTCTTGCGTATGGCATTCATTCGAATTTTCCTGAAGGCAGGCTATGACCGAGTTGAATCCAGCATCTGAAGACGTTGAAGCGACGAATCTTGCTCCTGAAGAGCTGACGGAAGATTCTCCGTTGGGTCGCTTACCACTCATGGATGCAGCGACGGCATTAGCGATGATCAAAGAGGGAAAACCAATCGCTGATGTACGGATTGAAAAGCTGACGCTGCAGGGCGAGTTCAGTGCGCCCGTCATCCTCAAAAATGTGGTTCTCGATCGACTGACGATCAAAAAGGCGATATTTCACGAGCTGGTGGAATTTGCCAAATGCACCATCTATCGCGCCCGCTGCGAGAGAAAATCGACGTTCGAGAAATCGTTTTACATGCACGCCTGCAAGCTGAAAGGCTGCATTTTCAGCGGGTTGACGATTCAAGGGTTGGCACGCTTTGATCTCAGCCAGTTTTTTGGCAAAGGGGATTTTAAGTACTGCGTTTTCCAGAGTGATGTAAAGTTCTGGGAAGTGACTTGCGATGGCTGGTTTGGATTTCAACATTGCGAATTTCATGGACTGGCCGATCTGCGAAGTATGTCAATTGGGCAGGGGCTCACCTTTAATCATTGCCTCTTTCAGAAGGATGTGCTGTTTCGCGGGATCAGCATTGAGAAGAAGCTCGATTTTGAGGTGTCGCACTTTGATGGCATGATTGACCTCTCGAAAGCCAAGCTGCGTGACTTTGTCTATTTAGAGACGATCTCACAGGGTGTGCGGCAACAATTTGCTTTTGCCAATGCAGTAGTTGATCGGATGCTGATCAAGCCGAAGCAGATTGAGGGTCGCCTGGCATCGGAGAATTCCGGCGATCATGAACTGGCGATGCGTGAATATGGATTGTTGAAGGCGATCTTTCAGACGCTCCATCGATTTGATGAGGAGGACTGGGCCTACTATCGCTTCAAGGTTAATCAAAGGAAGAGTAAACCGCGCTCATGGCTCAAGCCCTGGACGAAGCTGGCACAGATTTGTGATCTGGTATTTCTCGACTGGGGCTGCGGTTATGGGACCAATCCTGGCAGAGCCGTCGCTTCGGCACTGCTGGCGATGCTGTTCTTCGCAGTTCTTTATGCGATTGGCTATCAGCACTTCGAAATCGACAGCCCGCCCATTGCCGATCTGCCGGCCGATGGAATCATCAATCGCGTGGTCTACTCGTTAATGACAACCGTGAGTGTATTTACTTCTGGCTTTGGAGGAGATCAGTTTAATACTGCACATGGGTGGGTTTTGATACCGCTCAATATCGAGGCTTTGCTAGGGACTTTACTCTGGGGTTTATTTGTGGTGGCCTTCAGTCGTAAAGTGATTCGATAACTTCGCCATTGGGCCCTTTGATACGGATTCCAATAAACAATTGCGCGGCGGGTGGCTGGGGTTGAGTCTTCGAACCCCCAGCAATTTTCGGCATGAACTGGGGGTTCGCGAAGACGTCTGGCCCCAGCTACCCCATACCAAGGAGTGCAGTTGAATTTTGGAAACCGAATTAGTCCTCTTGATCGGCGGATTCGAACGTTCGCCCGGTGACTTTGAGGAAGACTTCTTCCAGTGTGGGGCGGACGAGGCCGATGGCGCGGAGTTCCGGGCCTAAGCTCGTGGCGAGTTGTTCGACGAGACCTGGCGAGATTTCTCCTTCGAGCCGGAATGAAGAGCCCATGCGGAGTGCGTTGCGGCCTGTTTTCTGAAGTAGAATTTCGGCAAACGTCTCGGGGTTGCGAGGTGTCATCGAGAGTGCATCCTGCCCGACGGATTGTGTGAGTTCATCGGGAGAGCCTTCGGCCACTTTCTGCCCCTGATCGAAGATCACGACGTGGTCGGCGAGTTCGGCTTCTTCCATCAGGTGCGTACTGACGAGGATGGAAATCCCCATTTGGCGGAGCCGGGCAAGTTCCTGCCACAGTTCACGCCGGCTGCCTGGATCGAGGCCGACACTGGGTTCATCGAGGAGGAGCAGGCGGGGATGGTGGAGCAGAGCTTTGGCCAGTTCGACACGACGCTTCCAGCCGCCGGAAAGTGTTTCGACCGTTTTAGGGAGCCAGTCTTTTAATCCCAGCGGTGTGCTGCATTCGAGAATACGCTGTTGCAGCTCGGTGGAGCTGAGACCGTAGAGCTTGCCCTGATGCCAGAGGTTTTCTTCGACAGTCAATCGGGTATCGAGGCTGGGAGATTGGAAGGTGACGCCAAAGAGTCGTCTGGCTCTCTGAGGTGAGTACGCGAGATCGACGCCGAAGATCTGACCGGTTCCCTGTTGCCAGGGGAGCAGGGTGGCCAACAGCCTGAAGAGCGTCGATTTGCCACTGCCATTGGGCCCGAGCAGTGCACAGATCTGGCCTTCGTCCACGCGAAAAGAAACGTCCTTCAGTGCTAGAGGAGTTTCTTTCCGCGAGGGGTAGTGAAAGGAGACATGCTCGACGCAAATGGCGGCTGACAGGCAGGTTGGCGA
>JAIXUU010000018.1 GCA_027483405.1 Planctomyces sp.
GACCACAGCCCAGCCAGCGTGGAATGACTGGGCACTGAACCCGTCCTATGTCGTCTTTCAGCTCGATCTGCTCAAATCGCTGATTTCCTCTGATAAAAATGACGCCTTACGAGTCCCGGGTGAACCAATCCTGCTCTCTCTTGACCCGGCTCTATACACCGATCAGGTCGAGTTGTCGATCCCTGATATCGACGGTCAGAGAACTGTGAGGCTGCAGGCTTCTCCTCAAGATGGCCAGACATCAGCCTCCAGCAAACCAAAGGGAACTGAGGCTTCGGCATCCACCCGACCGGATACGACTCCAGCTTCTCAACAGAACTCAGCCTCTAACCAAAACTCAACCGTTGGTATTCGGCTGGTCGTCGAAGAGAAAGAGACCGATTTACCTGGCATCTACAGCGTTCGCCTGACAACCCAGAATCAGACCACCGAAGAGAAACTTTACGCCTACAATGTGCCGCTGGAAGAGAGCCAGCTGGCAGTCATTACTGTCGATTCCTTGCGGAAAACAATGGGTAACAACGAAAAACTATCGATTCATGAGGCACAGGATGTCTCCTGGATCGAAGGCGAAGAGGCAGGTTCGGAACTTCGTACCAGTTTGCTGGCGGCGCTCATACTTCTTCTGCTGGCTGAGCAGTGGCTCAGTTATCGACTCAGTTACCACCCGGCGAAAGGTCAGGTGGCGCGATGAACCTGTGGCCTCAATTATTTCAAATGCTTCCCGTAGCGCAATCGGTTGAAAGCCAGGCTTCAACGACCGGGGCCGATACGATTAATCCGGCAGGAACGATCGGTGCAACACCGACTGACTCAACCATCACTATGGTCGAGTGGGGTTGGCCTGAAGATCCACTGACTTGGGCCATTTTGCTGGCGGCTGGAATTGCCATTACCGCATATGTGGTCTGGCTGTATCGTCGGGATACGACTGAGACCGGTCTGGCCACCCGCATCTGGTTGACAGCCCTGCGCCTGGCGATGTTTGCTGGTCTGCTGCTCATCTGGCTCAACCCTCAAGAGCGCACTCAAGAGTCGATGACTCGCCCTTCGAGAGTGGCGATTATTGTGGATCGCTCCCTGTCGATGAGGCATCCTGCCATCGATGCTTCAGCGAACATCTCTGCCTCAGCGGAGTCAGAGCCCAAAGCAACATCCACTCAACCTTCTGTCGATTCAACGGCCACTCGATCAGATCTTGTGAAAAAGGTACTTGCTGATTCGCCCATGCTCGAAGCCTTGCGGCAACAGCACGAAGTTTCTGTCTTCATGTTTGATTCCACATTACAAGGGCCAGTCGTCACACTCCCCGTCAGACCGAAGGTGACTGAGAGCAACACCCCAGCCAATCCCAACAAAGCCGAAGCCACTGCCGACAACCCGGCCACTCCTGTTGCCTGGGATGAGATTCTGGCTCCCAAAGGACTGGAAACACGTCTGGGAGAATCGCTGAGTGATGCTGTCCGTCAACTGGCGGGGCGAACGCTCTCAGGGATGCTCGTGATCAGTGATGGCTCGAACAATGCCGGTATCGATCTCGATGCGGCCCGTGATCGAGCCCTTTCTCAAAAAGTGAAGCTCATCACCCTCGGAGTGGGAGGAACAGAACCTCCCAGGAATGTCCAGGTTGCCGATCTGCAGGCGCCCACCGACGTTCAGGTTGGCGATCCTTTTGACGTGGTTGCCTTTGTGACTGCACAAGGGCTAACGGGACAAAAGGTGCTGGTCGAACTGGTTTCGAGCACCACCGAAGACCCCACGGAGACCATTGTGGCCAGCCAGGAAATGGTCGTCAGTGGCGACAACCTGCCCATGGAAGCCAAGTTTCCACTCAAGGCCGGAAAGACCGGCTCCACCCGATACACGATTCGCGCACAACCGGTGGTCGCACAGCAGGAAATCAATATTGAAGACAATCGACAATCGTTGACCATCAACGCTCTCGACAAACCCACACGAGTGCTGCTTGTGGCCGGTGGCCCGATGCGTGATTACCAGTTCGTGAGAAACCTGCTGTTTCGACACAAAGGCATTGATGTCGATGTCCTGCTGCAAACTTCGGCTACAGGAACCAGCCAGGAATCTGACAATCTGCTGACGGCATTTCCGACAACTCGTGAAGAGCTTTACAGCTACGATGTCATGATTGCTTTCGACCCGGATTGGCGATTGATTCCCCCGGAATCGATTGACCTGCTTTACGACTGGGTCTTCCAGGAAGCGGGGGGCCTGATTGTCATAGCCGGTGATGTCAATACCCTGCAAGTCGCCGCAGTGTCAGCTTCCACAGCCGAACAGAGTGCGCTCGGTAAGCAGTTGATGAAACTGCAGGAGCTGTATCCCGTCATTCTGAATTCGTACCTTTCCGACCTGCGATTTGATCAGGAACATTCACAGCCGTGGCCTTTGGCATTTACTCCGGAAGGCGAAGCTGCCAGCTTCCTGCAATTGACCGATGAAGCCACCTCTTCTCAGGCCCGCTGGAAAGAATTTGCCGGGTTCTACAAGTGCTACCCTACCAGCGGGCCGAAGGCCGGAGCGACGGTCTACAGTCGCTTTTCGGATCCACGGTCAGAATCAGCGATTTTGATGGCATCTCAATTTTTTGGCCAAGGCCGGACGTTCTACCTGGGCAGTGGAGAAATGTGGCGACTGCGTTCTGTCGATGATGAGGATTACGATCGTTTCTGGATCAAAACAATTCGGGAGTTTTCTCAGGGCCGACTGAAACGAGGGAATCGCCGTGGACTCTTAATGCCCGAAACCCGCAAAATTGCCTTGGGACAAACAGCTCGTATCCGTGCCAGGCTTCTCGACGCTCAATTTCAACCTCTCTCGGCTCCTTCAGTACCTCTCCAGTTGATTGATCCGTCAGGGCGACCGGTGGTTCCACCCCGATCATTGGTGGCAGATCCCAATCGGCCCGGGGAGTTTGTTGGCGATTTTCGAGCCTCTTTAGCAGGTGTCTACAAACTCTCTGTCGAGATACCGCAGTCTTCCGAGTTGCTGCAGGAGGAGGTCTCGGTCGCACTTCCCAAACTGGAGGATGAAAATATCCGTCAGAACGTCGTGGGCCTCAAGAATCTTGCCGAAGGTACTGGCGGTGCTTATTTCAATTTGAACGATCTCAATCTTTCTGCCGCCAAGACGGTTGCTGTGAATGAGTCTGGCATTGATCGAATTGCCGCATTATTGCCCAATCGGTCGGAACAAATTCTGATTGACCAGCGTCTGAAAACATTGTGGGATCGAGATTGGGTACTTTTTGTGCTGGTTGGACTGATTTCTGCCGAGTGGCTGACCAGAAAGCTGATCAAACTCGCCTGAAAATTCTTGTGACTTTGTTCTCTCATTAAAAGCCTGCTGAATCGATGGTTATGTCGCAAGCTCCCAGTTTCGAAACATCTGTCGCCAATTCACCAGCCATGAAACCAGCGGCTGGAGGGATCACGATCCGGCAGATCCTCTCACAATTGCGCAGTTCAATTCGCAGATACCTCTTCTGGCAAGGGTTTTTGGGAACTTTAGCACTGGTGGCTCTCTGGTTCTGGGGAAGTTTTCTGCTCGATGAATTTGTCTTTTCACTCACCCGCTTTGAAATTCCTCGCTGGCTTCGTGCTCTACTGCTGGTGACCGCCCTCGGTGGCACAGCCTTGTTCGCTCTGTGGAAACTCGGGACAGCGATGGCCCGTCAGCTCAATGAGCGGGCTCTGGCCCTGGTTCTCGAGCGACGCTTCCCTCAGTTGGACAGCCGGCTGATTCTGGCGGTTGAAGCCAATGCCGGGCAGGTACCTGCGGTTTCACCCATGCACGATGCGATGGTGGCCCGCACTCTTGAACGGGCGAATCAGGATGTGACCACACTCGATCTGGGCCAGGTTTTTAACCCCTCGCCATTTCGCCGGTCGAGCCTGCTCGCCTCGATTCTCTGGGTACCGATCGCACTTTTGGCTGTCATGAATTTCGGTGCCGTGGCTGCCTGGGCAAATGGGTATTTGAAGCTTTCCGAAACTTATCGTGATCGGCAAACGGAACTGATTCCTTATGTTCTGGCGCAGCCGGGAGAGCGAAAAGTTCTGTTCAAAAAGGGTGTTTATCGTCACCCGAAAGGTTCCGATCTGACATTGCAGATTGAGACCGCGGAAGGAAAACTTGCCCCACCCAGAGTTCGCCTCGATTATCGGCTCAATCAAGGTCGCGGCAGTGGCCGGACTTATCTGCAGGTCGACAGCACTGGCCAGTCATCACATACTTTCACATCATTGCTGGATGACACCAGCATCTGGTTGACGGGTGGAGATTACACCACATTGTCACCCCTGCAAATTCAGGTTGTCGATCCGCCGATTGTCTCCGGTCTGTCGATTAACCTCAAATATCCTGCTTATACAGGATTGAATACAGGAGATGGCTTCACCTCGCTACCGGTGATCGGAACAGAAGCCGGTCTGCCACTGGAATCGACATTCGAGTTGCAGATTACAGCTCCGCAGCCACTGAGCGAAGTTCGCTGCGAACTGCAGGCGGGGCCTCTTCGCTATGAAGTTCTGGCCAGCCAACTGAATTCTCAGCCTCAAATCGAAATTCTCCCGGCCGCCATTGCTGGCCAAAGCCGAAAACCGACTCGCTTGCCTGAAAACCTTGCAAAGGCTGCTGTGCGAGAAGGCGGGAAGACACTTGCCATCCCCTTCCGACTGCATCACAAGGCCAGTGAACTGCTGGCGAAACAGGCTGCAGGCGAAACACTCGAACTGATTGAGAACGCGATCCCGCTCCCACCGGATACTCTTTTCCGGTTGTGGCTGGTCGATGCAGAAGGAATCGCCGCCACCGAGCCGGCCAAGCTGCTGCTCAAAGGGATTCCTGACGAAGCCCCTCAGGTGGAAACAGCCTTAAGGGGCATTGGCACATCGATTACGCGGCTGGCAAGAATTCCAGTCACTGGCGAAGTCAACGACGATTACGGCGTGGATCGCATCTGGTTTGAGTATTCAGTCGATGCCGATACCACACTGAAAGAACAACCTCTGGGAGATTATCGCTCGAATCGCCAGAAACGAGTCCAGTTAGAACGATCCGCAGCGGAGCCTTATGTCCGTTTTGATGTTCTACCGCTCGACCTGGCAATCAAGCAGAAACTGACAGTTAATACTGTAGCCGCCGATGCCAATGACGTTGCTGATGTCGGGCCCAATGTCGGACGAGGTCAGCGTTTTGTCTTTACGATTGTCTCTCCCGAAGAATTACTTTCGATCCTTTATGCCCGGGAAATCAACGAGCGTAAGCGATTCGAGCAACTGATTTCTGAAGTTCAAAGACTCCGCGATGATCTGGTACGGCATCGCGACATGATTGCCGCCAGCCGGTCCGAACCACCTCCCGCCGACAAAAACGAATTGCTGCAATCGATTGCCGGTTGTGGAGAAAGATCTTTGTACGCCATCCGTCAGGCGGCTCAGTCAACCGACTCCGTACGGCAGACTTTCCGGGAAATCCGGGAGGAACTGGTCAACAACAGTGTCGACACACCCCAGATGCTGGATCGAATCGACCGCAAGATTGTCGATCCGCTCAGCCGGCTCATGGATCAGGATTTTCCCTCCATCGACGCCACCATCGGACTTTTCCGGCTGGCGAATGAACAGGGTTCCGACCCGACAGCCCCCGTCGAAGATGCAATTTTACAGATTCAGGGCTTGCTCGAAACATTGGATCAGGTTTTGCTGGAGATGAGAAAGCTCGAAACTTTTCATGAGGCACTCGAATTACTTAAGGCCATCATTGGCGAACAGGACGATCTGGCAGAAAAAACCAAACAGCGCCGAAAAGCCCAGGCACTGAAAGCCCTGGAAGACTAGAACGGAATCCGAAGGAGAGGGACAATGAATTCCATAACAGACGATCAAACAGAAAACGTCTCTTCATTGTTCGCCGCCAAAAAAGCGTCCCTCGCGAAAAAAGCCTCTGTATGGGGTAGAAATCGGATCTTTATGCCCGCACGTGATTCGCGAATTGTGGCTCTAGCTGTGTGGAGCCTGGCCATACTGGCGAACTTTTGGCCGTCACTGATTCTCCAAGGGCAGGAACCACCAGCCGTTCAGCCACAAACTTCCGCGGAACTGGCGACATCCCAAGATGCGTTGGCTGCCCGGTATCAGCGTTTTGAAAATACGCTGCAGCAGTTGGCAGAATACCTGCGAAAGACCGATCCGGCCCGGGCTGATTTGATTGTGCGGGCCATTGGGAAGAGTAAAGAAACCCGCGTCCCTGATCAGATGGAAGCTCTCGTTGAACTGCTCAAACAGGAGCGGCTCGGTGATGCCATTTCTCGACAGCAGGATCTCTCTGTGCAAATGGCTGCACTTTTAGAACTGCTTCAAAGCGAAGACCGCCGCGACGAAATCGAACGCGAACGGGCTCGCGTGCAGGATCTGATCAAAGACGTCAATAAGCTCATCGGCCAGCAACAGGATACTCGTTCTGCAACCGAACGAGGCGGCCCTCTGGGCGACATCGAAAAGCGGCAAGCCAAAATCGCCGAAGATGCCCGCAAACTGACTCAAAAAATCGATCAGCAGGATGCAGCCAAGCGATCATCGAGCCCATCGCAGAGAAAAGGCGACTCTTCCGAAGGCAGTGAAAAACCGTCGGAAGGGAGCGAATCCAAAGATGGCGATCCCTCCAAGCCTGATTCCGGGAATGCTGATCCCAAGGAACCGATGAATGGATCCGAGGAAAAGAACAATTCGGAAGGCGAGCAAAGCCCATCATCCGGGAAGAGCGGCAAAGAAAAGTTACCCGATTCGAAAACGCCACCTGCCGGCAAAAATGACAAACCTTCGGAAAACGACGGCCAAGACCCCAAAGATCCTGCTTCTGAAAAACAGCCGGGGGAGTCTCCAGGCGATCCATCAAATGGTAAACCCTCTCAGGGGAAGCCGTCAGAAGCTAAACCATCCCAGGGAAAACCATCGCAAGGTAAGCCCTCTCAGGGTAAACCATCTCAAGGCAAGCCCTCGGAAGGCCAGCCTTCTGAAAGTCAGCCTTCGGAATCAGGGGATTCAGGTCAGTCTTCTCCGTCAAAAGATGAGAATGGCAAACAGCCTGAGAAAACACCCGGCCGTGACGAAGTCGAGCAATCGATTCGGGCCATGGATAAAGCAATCGAAGAACTCCGCAAAAAAAATGCTGGCGGCGCTTCGGATCAACAGGACAAGGCACTGACCGATCTGATCAAAGCCCGCGAAAAACTCGAAGAGATTTTGCGACAACTGCGCGAAGAAGAGCGTGAGCTCATGCTGGCGGCCCTCGAATCCCGCTTCCGGGAAATGCTGGCGCGGGAAATCGCCATTTACAACAGCACCATGGGGTTAGCATCTGTTCCTGAAAAACAGAGAACCGATCGTCATCGTTCACGGGCTCTTGAACTCTCCCGACAGCAGAATGAACTGGTGCTCGAAGCCTCCAAGGCCTTGACGCTCCTCCGCGAAGAAGGCTCTTCAATTGCCTTCCCGGAAACCGTTGAGCAAATTCAAGCGGATATGAAGACCATTTCTCAGCGACTCGAAAGAGCTGATGTCGCCACATTGACGCAACAAATTGAAAAGGACGTGATTGAAGCTCTCGAAGAACTCGTCGATGCCTTAAGGCAGGAAATGGAAAAAATGAAAGACGAGAAACAGCAGCAACAACAGCAGCAGCAGCAACAGCAACAACAGAAGGCACTGGTCAATCAGCTGGCTGAACTGAAGCTGTTGCGTTCACTTCAGTACCGCGTGAATCGACGCACGAAACTCATTGGGCGTCTCGTGGATGGTGAACAAGCCATCGATAACGACATGATTGGTCAATTGCGAGAACTCGGGCTGCGGCAAGAGCAGGTTCGAAAAGCCACTTACGATCTTGCCACAGGAAGGAATGAGTAATGTCGTCATTCACTTTCACGGATTTTTTCACGCGAACTTTGCCAGTTGGAAACGCGACACAGCTCCAGGAACATCGATCTCCGTTTTGGCTGGTGAGTCTGCTGGGCATCTGCTTCTGGATTCTGGCAGGTTTAATGGCTTGCCCATCGACCTTTGCGCAGGAGTCATCTGTTGAAGTTTTTGCTCCCCCCTCCGCAGCGATCGTCGAGACCAAACTCAGGCAAAGTCTCCTGAATCTGAAAAATCCTCCTGCCGATGTGGAGGCCATCATCGCACCTCTCCAGGAAGCGACAGACGTCGATTCTCGGCTGCTAAAAGTGGTGCAGATCGCTGCCAGTGCAGATCCCGAAATTGGCCGGCTTGTCGCCCAGTGCAATCAGCCCACACTAATCCCAGACCCTGCCCAGTTGTCGGCCACTCAGTCATCCGCTGCCCAATGGTCAGCCATGATGGGCCGCAGTGATCTTACGCCTTTTCTCAAATCCAATCTTGCCTTGTATTACGGAAGATATCTTGTTGAGCGGCAGTTGTATGATGAAGCACAGCTGGAACTGGCGACAGCCGATGCTCGCGAAGTTGTCTCGCCCGCGACTCTGTTTTTTTTCCGAGCCGTTGTGGCCCAGGCTTTACTTGATGTCGAGAACTGCCGTTTAGCTCTGAATCAGCTGCTCGAAAAGACTCAGGATTCTCCATTACGTTATCGCTCGACAGCCGAGTTGATCAAAGCCGATCTCGATGCTTTCGAAGCAAAGTCGCTAGGAGAAGTCGCTCGATTAATGGCCGATTCCCGCCGTCGGCTGGATCTGGGCCGCGCGGGTGAAAAAGTGCAGGGAGTTCAGGAAAAGATCATCACGAACCTCGATGAACTCATCAAAAAGATCGAGCAGCAGATGGGTGGAGGCGGCGGTGGTGGTGGCGGTGAAGGTGGAAACTCCAACGAAAGTGGGGGTGCTGCTGAAGACAGCTCTGTCAAAGGCGCAACAGCTCCCGGTGAAAGCGAGAAAAAGAAGTTTTCCAAAGACGGAGCCTGGGGGAATCTTCCCGAAAAGCAGCAGGCTGAAGCCCGTAATATCATCAGTCGGAGCTTTCCTCCGAATTACGGCCGAGCGATCGATGCCTACTCGAAAAAACTGGCCAATCGCCCGGCGAAACCATCCCCCTGAAATCCAAGCACCTCTCACACGAATCAACTGATCGCTCCGAGTTTTAACGAAACCTGGTGGATCGAGAGCCTGAAAAATCACTGAAAATTCTGTGATGCTGCCGGAGTAGAAACTTATGCGAGGGATTTCGCTTGTCGTTCAATCAGCTACCAGATTTTCCAAGGTCACTAATGGATTATTTCTGGCAATCTGGTCAGTGACACCCTCACTTCTGATCGCGGCTGAACTCCCTGTGGCCGTTGAACTCCTGTCAGGAACAGTCACGAATGCCGAGCTTGTGCAGCTCAACGAGACCATTGCAAAACTCAAGCAGCCAGAAGGCGTTATTGAGGTTCCCCTCTCTCAAGTCCTGACTTTGAAGCAGGCCACCGCTTCAAAACCACCGCGTACTGTTGAAGCTGAAAAAGCCCTGACAGATGCCGCGCTTCGCGATGGCAGTCGCCTCAAACTCAGCAGCCTGAGCCTGCAGGAGAGTCGTCTACTGGGGAAGCATCCGGTCTGGGGCGAGATGGAGTTTGGGCGAAATGAAGTCACTTCCCTCAGGCTGGCTGCCACCGATGCGAAAGTCGATGCCGCCTGGAAAGAACTTTCGAGCCGAGACTTAACGCGTGATCTTGTCGTTCTGCGGAAAGGTGATGTTCTTGATCATCTGGAAGGGACTGTTATTGGCATTGGTGAGAAAACCATTCAGTTCTTGCTCGATGGGGATGAAGTCCCTGTTAAAAGGGAACGTGTTTTTGGAATCGTCCTGGCAAAGGGTGAAGTGCAAAGCCCATCCCTCATTCGATGTGATCTGGACAACAATGAAACGATCCTCGTTGATCAGGTGAGTCTGGCCGACGGAAAGTGGATCCTCTCTCGTCAGGGTCAGAACTACGAAGCGGATCTGGAATACGGCCCGATTTCCATCGATTACAGCTCCGGGAAATTGCTTTATCTCTCAGAGCAGGAGCCTCGATCGGCCAAGTACACGCCTTTTTTCGGCTACACCTGGGAGTACCGGAAAGATCGAAGTTTCGAAGGCAGGCCATTGGCTGTCGGTCAGCGAACTTATCGCAGAGGCCTGGCGATTCACTCGAAGTCAGAAATGACATGGCAATTGGGTGGAGAATTTCGCCGCTTTCAAACCGTCATGGGTTACGACCCGGAAATTTCTACTGCCAGCACCGCACTGGTACGTATTCTGGGTGATGGCAAAGAGTTGCTGAAGGTTGATCTGGTTCGTGGAAACCCGCCACATTCAGTTGATCTGGATATCACAGACATCTCTCAATTGACTATCGTAGTCGACTTTGGAACAGATGAAGTGGATATCGGTGACCGCATTCATTTCGGTAATGCGAAGGTCGTAAAATAATGCAGTGCGCAATTCGATTCGATTGTTTTCGTTTGATGATGGTCATTGGTCTGATGATCCCGGCTTATCCACAACTGCTCACCCGAGCCTATGCAGATCAGATCGTCCCCGGGAATACATCCCTCTCGAACGAAACTCAGGATGCCGGGCAGTCCCAGCCCGAGAAGATTCCCGGTATCGTGAAAGAAGCTGAGCAGAAGCGGATTCAAATGATCCGCGACGTCTCACCTGCAGTTGTCGCCATCTTTTCCAGCTCAGGCGATGGAGGTGGATCGGGCGTTTTGATTTCCCCCGACGGATTCGCTTTGTCGAATTTCCACGTGACCAGTGGTGCTGGCAACTTCATGAAGTGCGGACTCAACGACGGAAAACTCTACGATGCCGTCATCGTAGGAATCGACCCGACAGGCGATGTCGCACTCATTCAACTGCAAGGACGCCAGGATTTTCCCTTTGCCCGGATGGGAAACAGTGATCTGCTGAAACCTGGGGATGCCGTTTTCGCGATGGGAAACCCGTTTCTTCTGGCCACGGATTTCACTCCCACCATCACCGCCGGGATTGTGAGCGGCCTGCATCGATACCAATATCCTGCGGGAACATTTTTAGAGTACGCCGACTGTATACAGACCGATGCTTCCATCAACCCTGGTAACTCAGGGGGGCCACTGTTCAATCTGCAGGGTGAACTGATCGGGATTAACGGCCGGGGATCATTCGAGAAGCGTGGCCGTGTGAATTCAGGGGCCGGATACGCGATTTCGATCAATCAGATCCGGTACTTTCTGGGCCACTTAAAGTCGGGACGAATTGTCGATCACGCCACTTTGGGTGCCACAGTGCGCTCGGGATCATCACGAGAAGTCCTTGTCGATCAGGTGCTGGAAGGTTCGAGTGCCTGGAACGCCGGTCTTCGAGAAGGTGATGAAATTGTCACCTTTGCGGGACGCCCGATGGGAAGTGTCAACCAGTTCAAAAATGTACTGGGGATTTTTCCGAAAGGTTGGTCACTCCCCATGGTCTATCGCCGGGATGGCCAGAAGCAGGAGATTCTGGTCGAACTGGCCGCTTTGCATACCGATACCGAACTGATGGAATTTGCCTCAGGCGGTGCAGCTCGTCCCGCAGAAAAACCTGGTCAGCCCAAACCCGGTCAACCCAAACCAGGAGAAAAGCCGACTCCTCAAGAGTCTCCCCCGGAAGGACACTCAGAGAAGCCGGCGGAAAAGCTTTCTCCGGAGCTCAAAAAACTCTTCCAATCGAAAGCCGGATTTACCAACTATCACTTCAATCAACGGGAACAGAAACGCCTCCTCGGGCATTTGGCGAGTGTCTCTGGTTGGCGGGGTGCCACTGGTTTGTGGAAGTTCGCAGGGGACGACGCCAAAGGTACGAATCTTTCGCTGATTCTTTCGCCAGATGGTGCTGGCATGCAGTGGGGTGAAACTCCTTTTCTTCAGCCCGCTGCAGGAGCCAACTGGATTGATGAACCACCATCGAGCGGAGGATTTCTAGCCGCTATGCTGCACTGGAAATGGCTGCTGACCGAAGGCCCGGAGGCATTTTCTGATGTCTACTATCTGGGAACACAACCCCTGGATGGCCAATTGGGTGATGCTCTTAACACCCCACTTTACGATGCTCTGGTTCTCTCGAAGACTGGGGCTACTATGACGGTCTTCTTCCGTGAGGATGGAGTGATTGCCGGCTTTGATTTTAAAGCCTCCCGCGACCAGCCCACCTGCAATGTCAGATTTTCCTCATGGGGGACACTCGGCGGCCACCCCTTTCCGCAAGTGCTCAAAGTCTCATCTTCTGGTCGTTCTTTCGGTGAATTCACGCTGAAAAACTTCGAGCAGAAATCCTCCACTTCCAGCGAGGCCACTCGATGAAACATCACGCCTTGCACCTCCGAAAAATGCTCCAAACAAGCGGGTGGATCTCCAAAAGTAACATCCTTAGACCAGGCCTGGCCTGGCTGATGAGTATCTGTTTCTTACTTTGCGGCTCACAGCTTCTGCCAGCTGCAGATGACGAAATGATTACCGAAGTTCAGCCGAAACTGGTCAAGATCTTCGGGGCCGGAGGGTTGAGAAACCTGTACTCATACAACACGGGGTTTTTGATCTCTTCGGAAGGGCACATTGCCACGATCTGGAATCATGTTCTCGACCAGAACACCGTCACCGTTATCCTGCATGATGGTCGCCGTTACGAAGGCAAGGTCCTCGGGGCAGAACCAGGTCTGGATCTGGCGATCATCAAAATTGATGAAACGCAGCTGGAACATTTCGAGATTGGTGACCCCTCGTCAGGATCGACATTTCCTCTGGCTGCTCCCGGAACTCGCATTGTCGCCTTCAGCAATATGTTCAAAGTCGCCACTGGTGATGAACCTGTCTCGGTCATTCAAGGAGTGATAGCGGCCCGGACAAAGCTGCCCACGCGTCGCGGAGCTTACGAATCTTCTTTCCCGGGTGAAGTCTATGTGATTGATGCGATCACCAATAACCCCGGGGCCGGTGGAGGAATTGTGACCACCGTCGATGGTCGATTGTTAGGCATGATCGGGAAAGAGGTCAAAAATGCCGACCTGAATACCTGGGTCAACTATGCGATTCCCATTTCGCATTTGCAGCAGGCCATGACTGAGATCATGACGGGGAACTTCCGCAGTTCGAAAGAGACGGAAGACAAGGAAAAAACTGCCGGGCAAGTCCCACTGTTTCACTCGACTGACTTCGGGATCGTCATGCTCCCCAATGTCGTCCCCAGAACACCAGCCTATGTGGATCGAATTCTTCCTGGATCCGCCGCCGAGGTCGCTGGTCTCAAACCCAATGATCTGATTCTGTTTGTCGGGGATGAACTCATTCAATCCTGCGGCGAATTTCTGGATCAGATCGGTCGGCTCGAAAGTGGCGGCAAAGTGAAACTGATTGTTCGCCGGGAGAATGCGCTCATCACTACGGAACTCCCTATCCCTCGGAAATCGAGACCTCCTGCAAAACCACTCAGGTAGATCCATCGTTCCTTAGCGGGGTATACCTCGGAAGTACCCGCGAAGACTGATGCTGTGACCTGTCAATTGAATGTCGTGAGACCGTTATGAATCTGCTGCTTCCATGGCCTCTCCAGGTTTTTCGAGCTAGCTTTGCAGCCTTGGGTTTAGCCATCGTAACCAGTTTTTCTATGGCACTGGCCCAGACTGAGACGGTTGTCGTTGCACAAAGTGCAGATGCACCCACTCAGAAAGAACTGGAACTGGCCGAGGAGAGAGTCTTTCGGCTGGCGACTTCACTGATTGCACCTTCGATCGTACGGATTGAAACCGTCGGTGGATTGGATGAAGTGGATGGCATTCTGGCGGTCAATGGCTCGACCACGGGCGTGATCGTGGGAAGTGACGGTTGGATTGTCACAAGTGCTTTTAATTTCATTTCGAAACCCACATCAATTCTGATCACACTTCCCGATGGCCGGAAGTTTCCCGCAAAGCTGACTGCCACCGATACGCTGAGGATGCTCGCCTTATTGAAAATTGATGCCAGCGAGCTCCCCACACCCATTATTGCACCACCAGAATCTGTAGAAGTTGGTGCCTGGGCTCTGGCTCTGGGACGCTCGTTATCTCCAGATCAACCCAGTGTTTCGATAGGAGTAATCAGTGCCAAAGAGCGTGTCTGGGGAAAGGCGATTCAGACTGACGCCAAAGTCTCTCCTGTAAACTATGGCGGCCCTCTGATCGATCTGGAAGGTCGTATGACGGGCCTGCTGGTACCTCTCTCACCTCAATCACAGACTGTTTCCGCAGGCTTCGAGTGGTACGATTCAGGAATCGGCTTTGCCATCCCCGCAGCGGATGTCATGCAGGCCTTACCCCGGATGCAGGCGGGCGAAAATTTGCGGCCAGGACTGATGGGCATCTCGTTCACCGGAAACGATCTTTCTGGTGATGCCCCTGTGGTGGAGAGAGTCCGCTTTCAATCACCGGCGGCGGCCGCAGGAATTCTGGTCAATGATGTGATTGTTGCGGCTGATAACATTCCCATTGCCCGGCTGGGAAATCTCAAGCATGTCCTGGGACGCAAATACGCCGGCGACCAACTCCAGCTCAAAATCCTGCGTAAGAAGGAACCACTGGAAGTGACGATTCCGCTGGTGGCCGAGATTCCTCCCTGGGATGAGGCGACGGCAGGCTTTCTGCTCAAACGAAACTCATTATCGACTGATGCCGAATCCGAAAAAGAGAAACTCATCGTCAGAGCGGTCTTTCCGAATAGCCCGGCCATGTCAGGTGGTCTCCTGGCTGGTGACGAGATTCTCGCCATCGATGGGGAGTCTGTCGCGACTGCCGATTCACTGCGGAAACTTCTGGATCGACGCAAACCTGGAGACCAGCCTCGGTTCACCCTCCGCCGCCAGAATCAAAATGGTCAGGCAGAAGAAGTCCAGGTTTCCATCACGTTGGCAGGTCAACCATTTCCTGTCCCTGGAGAACTGCCTGCGATTACGAACGATAAGCCTCTCGCTGAAGGCGAGAATGCTCCCAAAGCCAAAGGCCGTTTTCTTGAGAAGCTGGCAGTCAATGGCCGCGAGTATTGGGGTTATGCTCCTGCCAGTGCTGCTGGCAAACAGCCGCATGGATTGATTGTCTGGCTGCATCCCTCAGGAAACTCAATGGAGGCGGCTGTGCTCAAAAGCTTGAAGGTGGAATGTGACCGCCGCCAGATCATGCTGGTGGGCCCCAAAGCTGAGGGTAAGGGCTGGACTCCCGAAGATGTCGATTTTGTCAAAGCACTGGTGGAACATCTGCGAAGTGAATACCCCATCGACCCCGGCCGGATTGTGGTGATGGGACAGACAGATTCGACGAAGTTGGCGTCTTTTCTGGTCTTCAAAGATCCCTCGATCTATCGCGGTGCCATTCTGGTCGGTGGTCCCACAGCCGGTCAGCCACCCGAGCGGGATCCTGCCGCTCGGCTGCATCTGAACCTCACCATTCCCGAGGGAAGCCGTACTGCCGATGGTCTCAAAAAGCTGGTCGAATCTCTTAAGAAGCAAAAATCAGTGATCTCAACCATTTTTGTCTCTGGCGACGGAAGTGAATTCCCGGATGGAGCCTGGGCCGAGCAAATTGGCATCTGGATCGATCAGATCGACCGTTTTTAACGGACTTAAATGGAGATCACTGGCCAAGACTTCCAGACAATCAGCCAGCGATTACATGCAAAAATCCTGATCAGTCTGACTCATTCGAGTGGGAATCTGTCGTATAACGCGCCACAATAGAAGAGGTGTATTGTCATCCTGCCATTGATTCCGGGTTGCTGCTGAAAGATCCAGCACGACCTTGAATCGATGAAAATTCTCTCCCGCCAGGTACGTTCGACGTCTGCTGCATATTCATTTAACGATCTTCTCGGGGCTCGAGAAGCGGAGCAAAAATTAACTGCTACCAATCGCGAGGCAGTGGATCCGGTCGAGAACGCGAAATCGAATATTGAAGAAAAACTTCTTCGTAGCCCTTTGGGCTCGGTGGCGTTGAATCGGCGCCAATTCCTCGGAAGAAGTGCTCAACAGGCCGCCAGCGTAGCCGCCACCGCGACAGGGCTGGCAGTTGCCACAAATAACGTCGCTTCGGCAATAAGCCCCAGTGTATCTGGCAATCCGGCATCCAATCCTCACACAGGTTCCACAGAACTCGAACCATCAAGTGCCGTTCGGTCGATAGATCGACCGCTGCGAATTGGGATTATCGGGCTCAGAAATCAAGGACAGTTACTTCTCAAAGAGTTTGCCAATCTTCCACAGGTCGAAATTGTCGCTCTTTGCGATGTCGACAGCAGGCAGTTTCGCCCTGCACAGGGTCTGCTGACTCGACTGGAGAGACCGCCAGCCAAAGAAATCGGCCAGTGGCAAGAACTGGTGAACGATCCATCAATCGATGCCATGATCGTGGCGACGCCTGATCATTGGCATTTCGCAATGGCGAGTGCAGTTCTCACTGCCAGAAAAGACCTTTATCTCGAAACACCAGTGACTCTCAGACCAGCAGATGCCAGGATTCTCGCTGATCTGGCCACGGCCAACGGTTGTATTGTTCAAACCGGGCTGATTCATCGATCCAGTACGATGTACCAATCGGCGATCAGAGCAATTCAAAGTGGTGTCCTGGGTAAAATTCCTCTGGTCCGTTCATGGGTCACACATCAAAGGCCTGTGATCGGCCAGCGTGCCCCTGTCTCTACTCCTGCGGGTGTCGATTACCTGTCATGGCTGGGACCGGCACCTTTGTCACAGTTTCATCCCAATCGCTTTCACCAGAACTGGCAATGGTTCTGGGATTACGGGAATGGCGAACTGGGTGCCTGGGGTGTCCCACTTTTAGATGTGGCTTTGTGGGGCATGCAACTTGGGCTTCCCCAGGAGATCCGTGCCAGTGGTGGTCGGTTGATTGCCCGGGATGATGGCGAAACTCCCGACACGTTGATGGTGGAATACAATTATCCCCAAACGAAACTTCTCTGGGAGCACCGCAGTTGGTCTCCGCATGGATTGGAAGGCCGCAGTGCCGCCACAGCCTTTTATGGCGAAAAGGGGACGCTGATCATCGACCGCGGTGGGTGGAAGATCTATGGCACAGGAGCCAGCCAGAGTGGTGAACCTCAACCGCTCTGGAATCCTCATCTGGCGGATTTTGTGACTTCTATCCAGCAGCGAAAACAGCCCGCTGCGAATTTGACTGTGGCAGCCAGCAGCACAGCGCTGGCTTTGTTAGGGAATGTCGCCTATCGCACTGGCGAGACGATTCATCTGACGAGCGAACAAACGCTTAGCGAATTGCCCAAGGTTGACCGCCAGTTGCTGACACAGCAGCCGCTGATCGATCGATGAATCCTTCGCACTCAGCATCATGCGTCAACATCAAGGCGACGATCACAGTCTCTAAGACTAAAGGCAACCTTAGAAAGCTTGCTGTCCCTGCTGGCCATCGACTCGGTTACGGGCGTTGGTATTCAGACGTTGAATCACCGATGACCCTGTATCCAGTCCATCGCGACCGCCTTCGTAGAAGAATCGTGAAAGTTCGATAATGGCGGGCCCCATCAGGAAGAGATAGACCGCCGGCATCAGGCAGAGCACAGTGGGGAAGAGCAGGCGGAATGTGGCCCGATTTCCCTTCTCTTCCGCGCGCTGTTTGAGACTTTCCCGCATCGTTTCAGCATATTCAGCCAGGGCACCACTGACACTTGTCCCCATACGGGAAGTCTGCATCAACAGCGACGTAAACGAGTGAACTTCCGGCACATCAACGCGCTGGCTGAAATTTTTGAGCGCGACGTCCATCGAGCCAATTCTCGACTGTTCGTTGATGATCTTCAGTTCCTGCTCCAGGGCCGGATAGGCACCTTTCATCTCGACGCGAATGCGTTCCAGCGATGCAGGCACCGTCATCCCCTGACTGACACACATATTCAACATGTCGAGAAGATCGGGCATGGCCTTTTCGATCTCGTTGCGGCGGTCGCGAGCCCGATTGCGAACCATCAGTCGCGGGAGCGACCAGCCCAGGATTGGCATGAGAACGATGGCACCAATGACTATCGGCTCGAATCGCGGTGGTACGAATAACAGTAGTACGCCGCAGAAAATCATGGGAAGAATCATTGCCAGATAACGAACAGCAGAAAAGTTCATCACGGCCCGCGGCGAATAATAACCCGCAGCATAAAGATCCGAGCGGATGGAATCCTGGCGGCTCCCCGCTTCCGGCAAGAGCGAGGCTAGAGCGGGCGTTAATGCGCCAAATGTCATTTCGCCTTGATTGAGTTCATCAGGCAAGTCTTCTGCGAGCACTCGAGGCAAACCCCGGCTACGATCACGATAAGTGCTCGATGAATCGACAAAGAGTTTTTCATTTTCCCAGCGGGCAGGGCCACCGGTATTCGCTTTGCCCGCAGGAACATAAGCGGTCTTGAGAATACTGAGACCTTCGGTTGCTTGCGATACGTCTTCAGTCACTGGCTTCGCGTCGAGTTGAACTGTTGACGGTGTTGTGATGGCCGCTTCTGGCGCTGCGGAATTGGCTTTCGCCAGCGACCACTGGGACTGATCTGCTTCCGAGTTCTCTTTTACAACTCTGCTGCGGGCACTTAACCAGCGCCGGGCCAGACGGTAGACGAGGATCAGACTGATGATCCCCATGGCCAAGAACATCAGATTTGTAAAAGTTAAAGGAAACATGTCTTCTATTCCTTAGCCTGCTCAGAAAAATGCTCTCCGGCAGATTCGGTCAACTCTGAAAAACTTCGATGTAATCAATAACTGATACCGCTCAACCGCAATCGACAATCCATCAGAGTTCTTATGTCCGCTGGCTGTCCCGCAAAATCCTTAACACCCAGATCGTGCCGATCATGGTCAATGTAAAGGCAATAATTGTTCCGTTACGACCCCATGAGCTTCCCATCAACTTGGAGAAGTAATCCGGGTCTCGTAGCGTAAAGAAGATGAGCACACCTGGCGGCAATACAACCATCAGTAGAGCTGTCGCACGGCTGGCTGCCGTCATCGCACGCAACCGGCCCAGATACTGAAGTCGATCACGGATTGTTTTCGAAAGCTGCTCGAGCACCCAGACCAGATCACCACCTGTCTGCTGGTGAACGCCGAGCGTCATACAAAACAGTCGTAAAGTCATAAGCCCCGTACGATCCGGCAGGTCGGCGACAGCATCCCTCATCGGCATCCCCATCTGCATACGCCGCACACACAATTGCAACTCATCACCTAGAGGGGAGGGCGTATCAGCAGCCACGAGTTGCAGACACTGCTCCACACTCCGGCCTGTCGTGGCGGCGCGCGCCAATTCTTCCAACATCGCTGGCAACTGGCCCAGAATCTGGTTTTGCCGACTCGATCGAACATACATCAGAAAGAACACAGGGAGCAAAAAACCTACAACGGCCGCCAGTGCTGTTGTCAGAAAGTTTTCCTGAAGGACAAAGATCAATCCTCCCACTGTAATACCACCCAGGAGGCAGAGCATCAGCACGATCCCGGGCGAAATCCCAAGCCCGGATTGAAGCATCAACTGATCAAACCAGCGATTGAGTCGCTCACCAGAGCCACTGGCCTGTGGCTGGGCGAACTCTTCACGCGGCTTCAAAATCGATGAGAAATCGACCGGTCGATCAGCGTTTGTAATGGTTGAAGAAGCCATAGAACCACAACCTTGAAATCAATGACAGCACATTTCGAGGCATATAAAAAACGCTGTTACTCAGCTTATGCCGAGTAGGGTGCATCATTCGTCTGACTTCCCAGTTCGCGGGCACTGAAGTTCATATGGGGAACTTCGTAGCCGCGAGCGGCCAGTTTCTTGAGCATCTCTGGTTCATGGCCTGTCGCGTAGAAAGCTCCGCGAGCGCGACCGTCATTGCCGATACCTGTCATCCGATAGACATAGATATCATTGAGTTCATAGATACCGTCATGATACCCGGTGAGTTCGCTGATACGCATGACTTTGCGTTCACCAGTCCCTAATCGCGTAATATGCACGAGAATCTGAATCGCGTTCGCGATGTATTGCCGGGCAACGCTGTGCGGCAAATCGACACCCGCTAAAGCGACCATCAGCTCCATACGATCCAGAGCATCGCGTGTATCGTTGGCGTGAATTGTACTCATCGAACCATCGTGGCCAGTGTTCATAGCCTGGAGCATATCGAGCACTTCACCGCCACGAGCTTCGCCCACGATGATCCGATCAGGACGCATACGCAGGCTGTTTTTCAGGAGATCACGCTGAGTGATTTCCCCACGACCTTCAATGTTTGGCGGGCGAGTTTCGAGCGAAACGACATCTTTCTGCTGCAATTGAAGTTCCGCTGTCTGCTCGATCGTCACCACACGTTCGGTTTCCGGGATAAAACGTGAAATGTTATTGAGCATGGTGGTTTTACCTGCACCCGTACCACCACTCACCACAATGTTCAGACGCCCGCGGACGGCAGCGATCAGAAAGTCAGCCATTTCCTGTGTTAATGTGTGCATACGCACCATGTCTTCAAAGACCACTGCACGCGAACGAAACCGTCGAATTGAAACCGTAGGGCCACGCAAGGCCAGGGGAGGGATCACGGCATTCAGTCGAGAACCATCCGGAAGTTTCGCATCGACCATCGGAGAGACTTCGTCAATTCGACGACCTGTGCGCCCCACCATGCGATGGATAAACTGCATGAGATGTTCGTTGTCGGCGAACTGAATATCAGTCCGTTCGATGAGCCCGTTACGCTCTACGAACACCGTATCAGCACCGTTGATCAGCACGTCGGTCACATCGGTATCGGACATCAGCGGTTCAATCGGCCCGAAACCATAGATCTCATCCATGATGGCAGTGACCATGATCTCACGGTCATCGGCTGGAATATTCGCCTGCTGCTGCTGACAAAGATGGTTTGCCAAAGCTCGTAACTGGGCGCGCAGATCAGCTTCCGGCAGATCACTGGCCTTGGAAAGGTCGATGGCATCGATCATCTGGCGGTGAATGCGGGTCTTCAGGATTTCAAATTCCTGACGACGATCTTGCATCCGATTTCCAGAGGAGTTCTGCAGGTCAGCGATCATGGAAAAACCCTCGACAATGGTCGCATTTGATACTGGATGCACATCGAAAAACTATGAGCAGCACGAATGAGGAACTCAGTTCGTGAGTCTTAACTGATACAAATACTGTGGTTGGCTGGTTTGCTGCCTGGGATCAGATGCATCGACGAGTGCCGTACGTGTTGCCAACACTGAGGGCTGGACGATGACTTCGCATCTTCCACCTTTCTCATCGATCACTTCCAGAATGCGCACAACAGCCAAAGAGACCGCCGCCACCTGCAAATCGGTCTTTACGCGAGTCGTGCTTGATTCCGACTCGTTTTTGCCATTGTTCGAATCAGATGTCCCTCCGGCATTGAACAAAATCACAATCCGGTTCTGTCCAATCAATGATGTCAATGCATCGCGTTCGGCCGTCTTCAGATCGATCAAAGAGGCCGGCATACTCAGACTGACATTTGTTGATAACGCTGAAGCGTCCTGAGCCTCTGAATCTTGCTGCTCTTTCGATTCAGCCAACATCGCCTTGCGAGTGGCCTCAACGGGAAGGCGAAGTTCACCATTCCAGTGGAGCAGATTTTCGCCATGCACCCCTTCAACCATCTGTGATGCCACCAGATCGGTATTGAAGTCACTTCCCAGGTCGAGCAAGACTGCATTGGTCACGGCTGAACTGGAAGATGTCGGCAAGCCAAAAGTCAGCTTAAGTTCCGGTAATCCATCGGCACCACGACTGATCGTTGATGTCGTCTCGTCGTAAGACCATTCATCGGGCCCACCATTTTCTGTGATCGCCTTCTGCCATGTCTGGTCGACCGAACCAGTCCCCTCACTTCTCATGATCGCCAGCGGCAACAGCGGAGTGCTCGATCCATCCAAAGGTCTGAGTCCAACCACGGGACTCAGCAAACTGGCTTCGGCATGAGTGGAAACATCACCCCACGGGAGTCCTGTTGCCCCCACGACAAACAGGCCCACAGGGTTTTCACGAAATCGGGTTCGTTCTCCAAACACAACCACACTTGTCGGAGATTCGTCTGTCTCAACGAATCGTGTATTTCGAGAAAAGACCACGTTGTCACGGGATGCGGTCAATTCTGTCGGTGACAGAACTCGAGTGGAGTCGTCAGGTGATGAAACATCCACCTGTGGTGGAAGATCAACATCACCTGCATCGTCTCCAGTCGATTCAAGTTTGCCCAGCCGGATGTCTCCCTGAAATCCCTGATTCAGTTCTATTGGCTCACCTGCGACAAGATTGAGCGAGGCCACATGAGCGGCCTGGTAGCGAGCCGTTTCGAGATAAGAGAGATCGGGCTTCTCTTTGAGTAGCTCGTCGCTGGCGAGACTTCTCGCTGCAGCCAGCGCGGCAGTTTCAGTACCGGTTTGAAGCTCGACTCGAGCCGCTTCAATCCACAAACGATCACAAATCAGTGCCAGCATCAGCATCACCACGACCAATGCCACTGCAAATGCCGGGGTCGTAAAACCCCGGCGATTGCAGCGACTGATCAGGCTGATTCGTGCAGTTCTCATTTGCGTTCGAAACTCATCCAGATAAGAAAACAGGGTCGCTCGGACATTCTGTCGAGCCACCCTGGGTGCTCATGGCATGATGTGCATCAAGGCAGCCGGTTGTCCTCGATGAACTACTGCCGGAAATTCAACAAATTGCGAACGGCCGTGGGGGCCATACTTTTCAGTGGTGCGGGAGCATTGTTTGCACTGGGAGCATTCGGAGCAGGTGCCGGATCCTGTGCGGCTGGAACAGAGTTATCGCCTCGAGGAAGTACCTGTTGACCATTATCGCGTGCGGGGGGAGGAACTTCAGTAACGTCGAGCAGCCTGCCTTGCTTGTTGAAATGCTGGACACGTCGCGCCTGACCTCGGTAGATCTCAGTCAGGAGTGGGAGCTGCGGCGGAGCAGGTGGTTCAAGACCGAGGATCTCATTGAGTGTCACACGTTCCGAGTTTGAGAGTGCTAATCCCCCGCTTCCCGCACCATTCGGATTGAAAATCAATGTTAATGCCCCTTTGGCCTCAGCAAGAGTAATGATGTTGGCCTGGGCCTGGGTCAGTTCAAGTGTGACTCGGTTCACACCGCGTTCAACTCGGCTCTGTGTGAAACTGCGATTGATGGCAATGACTTTGACCCCTTCGAAAAGTCGCATTGTCACGCCACCTTGCAAATCGGCATTCGACTGGGATTCGACAGTGAAGAGCACATCGACGTAGTTGCCGGGCTTGATCATGCCATCCACAATGCCGACCATTTCCGCCACCGAAATGGAGACCGCCCGCATACCGTCGGCAACTCTCAGATCCGGGAGTTCACCGGGTTGATAGAGTTGGCCTGCGCGAATTGGTTCGGCGGCTCGAATTTTGGTCCGTGCCACTCGTCCGACGATCACACGATTGGCCAGCAGCATGTCGGGCTTCAATTGACTGTTCTGCACGGGCCCCAACCCGATATGACCTTCGGTGATGAGAGTTCCCGGTTCAATATCGGAGATCGCCATGGGCACATTGCGGGTGGCAATGACGGGCTTTTTCTCCTCACGTGCCAGGAGTGATTTTCCGATGTAGGCGACCACGAGAAGTCCCACGACACCGAACATTACCAGCGTCAGAAGAGCAGGGGTCAGTCGACGCACTTGAGGTCACTCCGTAGGAATGTCTCTTTCCTCTAGGAGGAAAAAAACGTAATGGCACATTGATCTGCAGAGCACCAGTTCGACTCGCTCTGCCATCCAACTCACTGGCCTCCGGCCAGAACACCGTGCCACCATCCTTTGCGGCCTGACAACTCGTTCGTAATATCGAGAGATATCGCCCGTTGAAGGTCTTTCACTCACGGATCATTCGTGTTTCTGAATACAAATTCTGATCAGCAAGCGAAATTCCAATTACCCACAGCAAATCCGGTGCAGCCACCGTCATTGGTACAGAGACTCCAACCGCTACGACATCTCCAGGTGCTTCGGCCAGTTGGCAGTCAACCTGCAGGCCATCCTGTAGTCCTGGACTGAGGACACTTCTCACGATGGTTTCGACATCGTCGGCAGTTGTTCCCGGCAGACTGGCTGCCCTGGCACCGGCTCGGCTGGCTTCTACCACCTGGCTGCGTGCATAGAAAAGCATGGAAAACTGGAGCAGAGCCAGAAGCATCAGTCCCAGGATTGGCAAAGTCAGAGCCAGCTCCATCGTGATGAAGCCCCGTCGTTTACGACATGTGCCTGACTGACTGACCGACTTCATTTGCCCGGAATCCTAATGATTGGCGAGCCTGGGCCCCGCCTTATGGCTGGCTGCAACTGGCTGATGATCGTTAGAGACAGCCGCCGCAGGTGCCTTTTCGACTTTCCGCTGACTGACGTGTAACACAGTGGCATCCAGAAAGAGCACACACCATGTCGCGAGGGCAATCGGTTCGGCATAAGCCATCAGGCCACCGACTCGTCGCAAACTCTCTGTCTGAGACTTTCGCCACTTTCCATTTTCGTCTTTGAGCGTCGAGGCCCGCAGGTCTTCTCGAGTTTTCGAGACACCTCGTCGCAGCACGCTCCAGATCAGCATGACAACTGATCCAATTGCCACAAAGAGAATCGTCAGCACGACCGTATAAAGCGTTAACTTCCAACCGAGCCAGACAGAGAGTGCGCCCATCAGCTTGGTATCGCCACCACCACTGGCACCAATGGCAAACAGCAGAAAGAACAGCCCAAAGCCAATCGCGAAGCCCAGGCCTGCATCGGCAAGCCCTGGAAGGCCGTAGAAGGCGACCTGATAGATCCACCCCAGAGCAAATGCTGGTAACGTCAACCAGTTGTAAATCCGGAAGTACCGCAGGTCGGTATAAGCCGCTGTCGTCGTCAGGACGAGCACACCGGCCAGAAACACCATGGTCTGTGGATTCATATCGAACATGAAAATGTGCCTTAACACTGATGCAGTGAGATCCATCAAATCATTCAAACCCATGAAAATCAGAACGCTGGAAACTGGCGCAAGCTGGTTTCGACGGGCTCATCAAAACATAGGTTGTGTTTTGCCAGCAGGACGAGTTGACTTTCCTGATGTTGACGTGATTCCCGAAAGCGACGGGATGGCAAAATGGCATCACTGCGAGAAAAAATTCAGGTTCTTTTGAAGTGTTCGGTTGTAGGGATTGTGCTGGCAGTTTAGGTTGCCGTAATGCGAACAAGTTCAAATGCCAGAACGCCCGCTTTCCCATAAACTCATGGATCAATGACTGATTGGAAACATGAGCTTGTCGAAAAAAATTGCGCTTGTTTACGGCTTGGGGAAGTCTGTCGCGGCGTGAGAGACAATTGGCTCAATACGAAGGAACGTCCATGAGTTTAGAGTTGCCCACTGCACAAATACTTGAACAACTGCTCTTTGCAGGCACAAAGGCCGCCCGTCTGGGTGGAGCCATGCTCGAATCGTGGAGAAGCCGTTTTACTGTCACCGAGAAGAGCCGGGCGAACCTGGTGACGGAGGCCGATTTTGCCTCGCAGAAGCTGATTCACGAAACTCTGTTGAATGAATTTCCTGATCATAATTTTCTGGGTGAAGAAGATCTCGCCACGCGCCCCACATCCTCACCGTTTCAATGGGTGGTTGACCCGCTCGATGGAACATCCAATTACGTGCACGGGTTCCCTTATTATGCAGTTTCTATCGGCCTGGAGTTCGATGGGGAACTGATTGTGGGTATCATCTACGATCCCACCAGGCACGATTTGTTTACAGCTATCAAAGGACAAGGGGCTTTCCTGAATGGCCAGCGACTGTCTTGTACAGATGTCAATCGCATCGAAGACGCCATGTGCATTGCCAGTCTGCCGACGGCCACATCGACTTCCGACCCGGCCGTCAAACGATTTCTATCGATGATCGGGCGGAGCCAGACCGTCCAGAGAACCGGCTCAGCCGCACTCAATCTGGCGTACTTAGCTGCTGGTCGAATTGAAGCCTTCTGGTCATCAAGCCTCAAGCCCTGGGATATGGCTGCTGGGGTTTTACTGGTTCGCGAAGCGGGGGGTAAAGTTTCCAAGTTAAACGGTCAAAGCTTTGATCTTTATCAGCCCGAAATCCTCGCCACAGCCACAGAATCACTCCACTCACAGATCCAACAAATTTTTGTTGAGACGACTTAATCAGCAAATCCATCGTTCAGTTGATAGACCTGAGAACGCGGATGCCTGCCTGAACATCGGAATAGAGCTCCCATTCTTTCACCGTGGAATTCGAAGAATAATCAGCGATCAAAAGCTGATTCATCGTATACTCAAGATGCTGTCGATCGGTGGTCTTTCATCAGATAAAGCATCGAAAATTCAGTCCTCACATCATGGTACTGTCATCGTACTGCGAGAACCCCTGTCTTCGATCATGCAGGAGTTTACGACGAACGGCTGTCGAACATCTCGTGGTGATATCAGATCCCTTCCAACCGCAAAGAACCATCGCTTGATCTCCCGGCACCTTCTAAATTCTGACAGAATCTGCCCTCGATCTCTAAGCCAGAGAAAGCAATTCTCTTTTGGCATCAGCCAGCCTGCGTCAATTGGTCAACTTTGTTGGACTATCGTTCTCGGGCTCCTGCTGTTCGCGACTAGAGACTGCCTGGCACAGACTACAGACTTATCAAATCCTGCTCCCACAATTCCAACCCAGGAAACGGCACCCGCACCTGCTATTCTGCAAGATACCAATCAACCAACAGGGAATGGTCTTTCTTCTAAGACCAGCCAGGCCAGAGAACTCGAGCAGATTCCCGCCGAAGTGATCTATCTACCCAATGCTGCCGGGACTTTAGTCCCCGTCCCGGCAGGTGGAACTGTGGAAGGTTACGTCGAGTGGCTCAAAGCACAGCGAAGCAAAAGTAAAGCTCCCAAAGCCCCCTGGAGTGTAAGTTCCGTTGAGGTGAGTGGAGTTGTTGAAAATGAACATGCTCGTCTCACGATTCAGATCATCTTGGACTCCTTGGCGAGTGATGCCCCATTTTCCATTGCCTTGGGTTTGAACGAAGCCACATTAACCAAGATCACCCAAAAGCCTCAGGTTGATTCTGAGCGAGATGCGACCCAGAGCGTCGATCAGGCCAAAGTCAACGAGACAGGCAAGTTACTGTTTGGTGGTTTTGACCGAGAAGAAGGTTATCGATGGTGGGTTGCCCGCAGTGGTCGGCATGAACTCGAACTCGAGGCCATTGTTCCCCTTCGAAAGCAATCGGCCACAACCAGGCTGCTGTTGACTTTACCCCCCTCCGCAGTGAGCCATGCTTCCCTGACAATTCCTCAAGTCGATCTGACGATCAAGATGGCTGAGAGTTTCACTCAGTTACCGGCAAATACATCGACTCCCGGTACGATTATCGATGCTTTCGGATTCGGCCCAAAAATGGATGTTTCTTGGCAACCTGCTGTCGTGCAGGCTGCCGATGCCAGCCTTGAGTCGTCGACCATTCTGACAGCGCGAGTGAACTCGGAATCATGTGTGATTGATGCAGTCCAACGACTGAGAGTTCCTACAGGGAATCCCGTCCAGTTTGCCATGCGCATTCCGCAAGGTTTTGAACTCGTCACGATTGAGAGCCGGGATTATCGAGAGCATACCCTGGATCCGAACGTTCCGAATCGAGTTCTGATCTCACTTTCGGCCTCAACGACGGGTCTGGTGACCTTGAATTGGACTGTTCGTAAAAGTATCGAACTTGGCGAAGCTATGACCATCCAGGGCTTTCAAGTCGAGAAGGCACGCCGTCAGAATGGTGAGATTGGTTTAATCGCCAGTGACGGTATTCAACTGAAAACCGATGATCTTCGCACACCCCAAATGGTGCGGATGGCTGTCGCCGACTGGCAGGCTCAGAATTCCGGCGCGCAGGTCTTTCGAGCTTACCGGTTTTTCGGCTCAGGGTTCCAATTGGGCATTACCCCTCAACCTGTGTCTCCGTATGTTGTCTGTGAACCGCAGATCTTTCTGACAGCTTCCGAAAATGAATGGAAGCTGGAAGCCGTTTATCCGGTTGAAGTTTACCGTGGACGAATCACCTCGATGGAATTTCATTGGCCCGGCTGGCAACGGCAGAATTGGGTGATGGAGGCCATCGAGCCCCGGGGCCCGGTGGTTGAGTCATTCATCATTGGTGGAGAGAGAAAAACCCTTGGTGGACTCGATTCGTCTCCCCGCAATCGAGCCAACGCTGAAGTCGACTCCGGGGGCTCAAACTCAAATCTTACAATTGTCCTGTCATCTCCACGCAGTGAAAGGTTTACGATTCGCTTGCGTGCACGCCGGATGTTCGATGCAGGGAGTGCGTCACAGTTTATCACGGTCCCTATGCCACTGGATTCGGCACAGGTGCCGGCAACGCTGGTGATTGCTAACAGTGAGAATATTGAAAGCACCATTCAAACCAGCAGTAGTGTGCCATTGCGATCTCCTGCGGCCACGACAACCCAGGATCTGCTCTGGCCCGCAGGACTGAATTCATTGCGTCACACGGTCTATCGACTTCCTGCCGAACTCAATGACCTGCGTGCCACGATTCAGCCCCAACCTCGCAAAATCAGCGGAGCCTCACAGACATCGATTGTTCTGCAAGATCGACAACTCCGCATCGATCAATCTTTACAGCTGAAAGTTCAATACGAACCACTCGAATCGTTGTTATTGAAAGTTCCAGAAGAGATTGTTGACCGTTGTGAGTTTCGCAGTGAGAAGGGTGAATTGTTGCCAAGTGTCTGGGGGCCACTGTTGCCCAGCGGACACCGACAGGTGCAATTGAATTTTCGAACTCCCGTCCTGGGGAATTCGATCGTGAAGGCGACTTATTCGTTTCCGCTTTCCGATCAAGCCACAAAAATCGAGCCAGTCAAAGTACGACTGATTACTCCCGTTGACTTTTCAATCTCGTCCTCGACTGTCGAGTATCCCAAAGGCCAGGCACTGGCACCCACCAGCCCGATTGCCGGTTGGAGATCAAACTCATCTCCATCGTCACCGCATCAGTGGATCAGTAATGAGGGCGTGGATTCCATCACGTTGCGTCTGGAACCTGGCAGTGAACTGGACGGGGATCGACCAGATGTTGATGAGTGCGTGAATACTGTCATCTGCGATGAATCGGGTAAAGATTTGTGGACCACAAGCATACTGCTTTCGTCTTCAGTACCGAACCTGATTGTCGAACTGCCCGGGAATGCACAATCTCCCCGATTTTTCTGGAATGGGCAGGAAGTGCCTCCCGTTTCCACAACCATCACGACACCCGAGGTCAAGACTTACACGCTACTCAGACCCAATACCGCTCGATCTGAAACTCAATCCAGCCAACGTGTCTTTCCAAATCCGAATACAGGCTCTCAACTCATAGTGGGAAGTAGCAATCCTCTCCTGTTGCAAGTCACATGGTTGAGCGAGACACCCGTATCCAGTCGCTGGTCGAGTGAAATCCGACTCCAGGGGGCCCAACTTCCATTCGTGAACTGGTCAGGTCAAAGTTACTGGGACGTTAGGCTCTCGGGAAATCAGTACTTACTGAATTATTCCCGTAAGCTCTCCCCATTGTTTCGTTGGCAGAGACAAGGTTTATTCTGGAGACGAAATTCTCCAGCCACTCCGATTTCAGAAGGGTTTCAGAAGTACGCCCAACAGCTTCAGACCACGTTAACGCCCGCCGTGCAGAGAGCAGCAAATCCCGACTCGCTTTCAGTCGATTTGAATCGATATCTGTTCACGGAGTTTGGACGTCCGGATGCCCATCAGATTGCCACCATCAGCATGCCACTGATCGTCTTTTTAGGTGCCGGGTTTGCATTGGCCACAGGTTTTTTATTGCTGCGGATCCCCAGATTACGTCAACCAATCCCTCTTTTAATGTTCGTCTTTGCGATCTCACTGGTGGGACTCTTTCAAATGCCAGTCCTGCAACTCCTGGCTCAACCCATCATCATCGGCTTGATCTTTCCAATCCTCGCAATTCTTCTTGAGCGATGGTCAGCTTATCGTCATGGACAATCGATACTGACACTTTCTCATGATTCGACGGGCAGCTATCGAGCAGCAAGTGCAGAACCATCAATGACGGCCCTGTTCTCGAATGATGGTTCGACACAGTATCGACGCCCTCAATTGACACCAGCCTCAGAAGGTGAGCGAGGGTTGTCATGAGAAGATGGGGCCTGCGTGTCTGGTTGCTGGTTTCAATCTTGGTGTTTTCTGGCCTCATCGAGGGAGTGGCGGCAGACGATCTGGGTTTACAGCGGATTAATGTGCCTGCCAATCAGCCTGAACAGTGGCCGAAGGGCAACTGGAGTGCCATTCCCAGAGAAGAGTTTGCCGAGTGGCTCAAGAAGATTGAAGAAAAAAACTCACGCCCAACGCGCAGTCGGCTTCATAAAGCAATCTATCACCTGAAAGTTGTTGATCAGCGACTGGAGGGGACATTTGAACTGAATCTGGCAGGTACATCGTTGCCGGCAGGCGAACTTCTCGATTTAACTCCAGTGAATCTCGCTGTCAAAAACACCAGTTGGAAAAGTGGCCAACCAGCAGTTTTGGGACTGGCTGGCAACGATAGGCAATACCTCTGGATTGATGGCAAGGGGAATGTCAGCAACGATCCACTCACGGGTGAGTGTCTTGTCTCGGGAACACGGCTCCCTCAAAGCCTGTTCTTTCGCTTAGGCCTCTTCCCAGCTGATCTGACGCAGGTACATCTCGAAGTCCCCCATGGGTATGAACTGGCCTCATCGGCAGGGGTTCTAACTCGTGACCAGAGTCAAGACGGGGGATCATCAAACTTAATGCTGCTCAGCATGGCTGGATTGGCTGAATGCGAGCTGACATTCACGCGTAAGCCGGATCAGAACGTCCTGACAAATCATCTCATCTACGAAGAAGATGTCACTGCTCTCATTCGTGAAGACGAACTGCGTTTTCTAACCACATTGAGCATCGAGACACCAGATCGAGTGTCCATCCGCGAACTGAAAATCAAGCTTCCTGACAACTTTGAAATCATTTCGGCAACCCTCGGGGCAGATACAGTTCTTCCCTGGAAACGTTCCGCCAACCCGGCCACTGATTCCTCGATTGTACTGACATTACCTGCCCAGACATCCGGGCGCTTGCGTGCCATTCGCCTGGAGGGGACGTTGCCCGGGAATGTCCTGCCTATGGTTTCGATCCCGCAGGTCGAGTTGGCCCATGCGACGCTTCTTCGGGGAAGGGCGACTGTTTCCGTCATTTCACCACTACAGGTTCGAAATGTGGAAATGGAAGGCTATCGCGAATCGGGCCCGGTGACCGTGACCGCTGATGGTGAAGTTTTCACTTATGATCGGCAAGCGCTTAACTCCTCACTCAAACTCGAAATTCGGCGCCCCATTCCCCGATTTACAGCCACTTCGTCGACCATTCTTTACGGTGCGCTGGATCACTGGAGGATTCAGAGCCATGTCGACTGGCAGGTCTCAAGTGGAGCATTGCAACAGGCCGTGGTTTCCGTGCCTCCGGGTTGGGATATTACCGAAGTGACAGGCGAAGACGAATCCTCACGCCTTGCCGATTGGGAAATCCAACGGGATTCGACGAGATCTTCGCTCATCATGTTGGAATTCGCACTCCCTGCTTCCCCCGGACAACCCAGGCGAATCCGGATTTCGGCTCGCCGTTCATTTCCCTCCACACCGGGAAGAATTCCTATACCGGCTGTTAAACCATCGAATGCTGAATCGACGGACTATCTTCTCGCAGTGAAGGTAGAATCGGCCGGAAAAGCAGTTCCAGGTGCCAACTCACGCTATGAATCAACAGCTTTACCGACATCCATCGACCCCAGGTATGTACGAGACATCCAGAGTTTTTCTACGTCACTGAAACCTGAAGATTTCTCCTGGTATCGGGCAACAGACCCGCAGGTGACGGGAGATCTGGAATTCAGCAGTCAACTGACACCACTCAAAACGACTGCTCAGGTGCTGGTTACAGCGCATGAGGCTTTGATTCACGAACTTTTTGTGCTGAATATCACTTCCGATGGGCCACCACCTCAAGAAGTGCTGATCTTCATTTCTGAACCTGGAGAGGATATCAACTGGCTGGCGTTCCAAGGTGAAGAGACCACCCGTCTCGAATCCCGGAGAGCAAATAACCGCACATATGCCGAATGGGGTTATCCAGAAACTGGTGAGCTATGGCTGCTGACCCCCAAAGAGTGGTCTCGCGGCCCCTTGACAATCGTCGGCTCACGTCAGCGTCCTCAGGAAGCCGCGACCATTGGACTGGCATTCATGCCTCAGGCCACTCAATTCGAGGGCCATGCTTTTCTCAATACAGGTTCTCTCCAAGGGAACGAGATTGTCACCACATTGCTCGGTTCCGAAACACGGCCCGATGTGAATGTACTGAAATTCCTGCCTAAGTGGGAAAAACTCCCCGACCATGAAACCAACGGGAGTCCCATTCCGAATGAGCCATTGCCTGCTGCTCAGAAGGAAAAATCTCAAGAACTCAGCTGGAAACGTTTTGAGTATCGCCTGCTCGATTCACAGCTGAAACTGCAGAGCCCCCTCACGACTGCCGAATTGAATGGCCCGATTCCGGCTGAACTTTTCCTAACGGCCCAGTTACCGGCAACACTGGGGGGAATCGGTCAAGTCCAACTGGAGTATCGACTTCCCGAGAACCGCCAGTCCCGACTCTTCAATGTGAACTTACCAGAGGGTTGGCGACTCAAATCCATTCGTTGTGATGGCACAAATCTGCCGTTGGAAATCGTGAACCAGGCACTGCCAAATATGGAGACGATTCGCTGGAATCGACTCGAGCTGGAAATCGAAGGTGTCGTTGCACAGCAATGGCTCAGACAGCAGATGGAATTGCCCCTGCCCAAGACACCTCTGGTGATCCTGAGCGGAACACTGACACTTCAGGTTCCACCTCAGGTCGATGTTTCGGCGATTTCAGGAGGCTGGTTTCCTCATCAATCCACAGGGCCTGCCTGGACAGAGCGGTGGTTTGGTCCTCTGGGCAGGAAAAGTTCCGAGACCATCTTCGACCCGCTCAGTCGCCCTGTTTCAAAACTGATTGCCGGTAAAGAAGCCACCCGACAGGCAACTGCCGGGACGCCAGACCAACAACCACAAGATTTGCAGGTAAACCAGACACAATGGAAGACGTTCTGCTTTTCACTTCCTGAGATTGCCCCCACGGGAACTTCGTGGAATACAGCGATTGGCACTTCGACAGTTCCACAGAATGATCGATTAGAAAAGCCTGACACAGCCTCGATCATATCCAGCAGTTCGTTCCCCCCAATACAATTGACGTTTTTTAATCGAAATGATGTTCAACAGGCGAACTGGGCCATCCTCCTCGGGACAATTCTTGTTGGAGTCGTGGTGATTGCCTGGTTTCCTCGAAAAGGGGTCATGTCGCTTTTTCTTCTGGGAGTGACCACTGCAGCCATCCATCCCTGGTGGGGAGTCTTTGAACAATCACTCGCTGGATCCTTTCTGACAGGGATCCTTTTACTATTGGTGATTCCACCTCGACTGTGGACATATCAACTCGCTGCTCCATCTGCGAGCACAGTCCCTGCTGGCAGTACGTTGAGCTATCGCCTGCCCATTCAATCCATGGTCATGTTGCTGGGAACTGGAATCTGGTGGAGAGTCTTGACTCTCGGGTGGATTGCCAGCCTGCTAGTTCTACCTGCTGCCGCCAATCAACTCGCGCTGCCTTTCCAGAATTTGGTTGGTATCGAAGCCGAAACAGTACAGGAAAGCACAGCAACATCCGGAAACAGCACGGAAAATCTTCGCCCACTTCCGACGACCATCGATCCCGATGATCCTGCGGGGCCACTTCGAAGTGAAGAAACTCCGTTACGGGAACTGCTGGTTCCAGTCGATGCTCAGGGAAATCCAGCGGCGGAACTTCCACTGGTTTATCTGCATCCCGAAACTGCAAGACGCCTCAAAGCCATGGCTGTTGATATCCCTGCACGACTCAACACTTTACTGGGACATGCCAGCTATGTGGGGAAATGGGGGCCGGGGAAGCAGGTGATCTTTGAAGTGACCTGCGGCCTTTGGGTGCTCCCCGGTGCCAACGAGCCAGAAATCAAAATCCCTGTTTCCAACAGATTCCTGGGTGGGAGAAATTCGGTTCTTCTCGATGGCTCACCGGCCAGTGTGCAGCGTTCTCGGGAGAACGACGAGATACTGCTGCTCAAATTGCCTGCTGATGCAACAGTTCAGTCACCAGTCTATCACGAGTTGAAACTCCAACTTCGTCCAGCCCGAATCGACAATCATTCAGGATTTTCGCAAGTGGTTCCTCTATTGGGAACATTGCAGACTGAGTTCTCGTGGCCAGATTTCAAGCCAGATGAGATCCGCTTTTCAACAGGCACGTCGATGGCATCCTCTGCGGAATCATCAGACTTCCGACAGTGGCTGGGACCATTACGACAGATTTTTCTGCGAACTGCCGTTGATGCCAAGGCTGATAACGCCGCTCAGGTCAGCAATCATCTCTTGGAGCAGACCCACCGTGAACTTGTGAATGCCATCGCGACAATTCATCCGGATTCAATTCAGATCACCCATCAGAGCCGAATCTGGTTAAAGCATGAGACGATGCAATCCTTAAAATTACCGATTCCTAAATCGTTGGTTGTTCGCTCATTACGATCTGATCGATTGTTGCACTGGTATCGGGAAATCGGATTGGAGACGGATTTCCTGCATCTCGAACTGCGCTCCGTGGCAGAGCCGGCACTATTTACAGAGACAATCGAAACGGGTGCATGGGTAAGTGTTGAGTTGCTGGCGATATTGCCTAAACAACCATCTCAGCAGGCCATCATTCAACTCGATCAATGGAGCGCTGCTCAAGGTGATTCAACGATCGAATGCGACTATCAACTGACGACAGACTGCAATCCTGAGTTCCGATTGAGTACTCCTGCCAAACCTTCAGTCGCTTCTAAGGCAGCAGGAGTCAGTGGACATGAAGGAACTGGAAATGGGGTGCAGTCGCTGGCTGTTTCTGCATCGAAAATCGTCTCGAGAAGCAGCAAGCCATTTCAGATCGAGTTTGCTCTCAGCCCCGCAATTCCTGTCATTAAGACCATCGAGTGGCGACAATTCTGCACAGTCATCAACCAAAGGATCGAAGTTGATTACATCGCAACTATTGAAACTGATGATTACCCCATGTTCTCTCATCGCTGGTCGATTGACCGCAGACTGCAGATCGAGAATGTCTCGATCACTCAAGGTGGTGCTGAACGACTGGTACGGGTTTCCGACGAACGACGTCGTGACCAAGGCCGAACGTTGACCATGCTCCTTTCAAGTCCCTTGAAAGGAATTCATACGGTTCATATTCACGGTTCGATTTCACTGAGAAATCAGCGAACAGTTCCTCTGCCAAAGTTTGAACTGGCTGGTGCTCCTCCTGTTCCGGGAACGTTACTCGTTCGCAGTTTGCCACAGGTGGCAGTCACCGTTGACGGTATGCTGTAAAAACTAAGTAGTACAGAACTTCAGTTTCCCGAAGTCAAAGGGATCAGCAGCACAGAGCGAGGTACATTCAAGAATGTTGCTTATCGGTGGAATCTTAGTCAGACGCCAACATTGACAGTTACTCCCATCCTGACATCCTTCCCGGCCACCTCCATCACGTTGGTCGATCTCCAGGATGCCCAGAGAATCGGATTAAAGACCTGGATTCATCTGGATATCGCAACTCACGGCATCAACGAGAATCGTTTCGCAATTGAACTGCCATCCGCTTTAAGAGACTCAAATCACACACGTCTGACATCTGAATGGGGCAATATCCGTGAACTGGACGCGCAAAGCGGTCGATTTGAGCTGATTCGTCACGGCATGACGCAACTTGAAAAACCAATCTCGAAAGAAGTTCCCCGGGCAACATCAACAGAGTTGGTCATTCAATGCGAATCAGATCTTGCCCTTCCGCGTGAACAGAATTGGACAATACCTCTGCCTGCGATTGATCAAGTGAGTTATCAGGAACATCTGGTGATGGTGGTTCCTATTGATGCTGATGTGAAACTTTTGAAATCGATTCCAGGTCGATCTTCGACTCCATTCCCCGCCTGGTTAGAAAAGTTTGTTGGCAACAGCCTGACTAACGAAACCAGTCCCATCATCAGCACAGGGCCGGAACCACCCATCCTGTCATGGGGAATGACCACAAACACAATCCCTCAGGCACAGGCTCAGCATGTGATCTGGTTTGGCCAGCAGGGGGGAACTCCGGGAATCTCGTACTTTCAAATCGACCCGCGCGAAATCAATCTTCAAAACCAGCAGTCGATCCAGCTCAAGATCGCTGCGGAAATCACCCCAGATGCAGTCATTGTTAATCAAAGATTCCGACCGATCACGAATATGCAAAGTGGGCAGATCTCTCTCGAACTCGACTCATCAAAGCCAAATGTTATTAGGCTCTTTTGGCATCGGCGCGGGAAACCACCGACGTTTCAGAATTTATGGGGATTACTAGATCCTCAAACTGCGTTCGGCTACCAGGAAATGACCGTGCCTTACCTCGTCGGTGTCGCACCGCAAGAACATCGAGTGCTGCTGGTCTCTTCGCCAGCGCAGCAGGTCGTTACAAATTCCAGAGATTTCTCTCGAGCGAATAGCTCTGCTCCCATCAAAGTTCTACATTTCTTACCTCCACTCAGTAAAAATCAATCGCCCATTCGTCGAGCAGAGGCCACTGATCAGCTACCGGGAGATCAGCAGGCGTTGACACTTCAGAGCCTGTTGACCCAGGAAGAGACTATCCCTCAATATCTGAAGGATGATCAATCGCCAGAAGAGATGGCGATGTCAGGTGCGCAATCGATGAAACCTTCGAGTGGGCATCGTGGTGCCACGTGGATGCTGATCGATTTCTTCGCTAAACAGACTTTTGAATACCGGCTATCGAGCGGCATCTGGTACTGGATCAGCTGGAGTACAGGGCTGTTGTTGTTGGGCGGATACCTGTTTTCGCGGTTGAGTCCCGTCGGTCTCAGAGATTGGTTAATCGAGCACCCTCATGCCGCCTATGCACTGTTAGGGTTGGTGTGGTGGCTGGCATTTGCAGCGAGTGCTGCTGGATTTGCAGTCTGCATTGGGGCTTTGGCCAGCAGTCTCTGGAGTCGCTACAAGCGATGGAAAACTCGACCACAACATGTTGCTGCATGAAACTTGAATGAACATCCAGAAAGTTTTTATGGTGAGATCATTTGCCAGAGGATGGCTGTCATCCCCATAAGCGCACAATAGATGGCGAAGTATCCGAGGCGATTGGCCTGGATCATTCGGAGCAGGAATTCGAGTGAAAGCACACCGACAAGAAAGCTGACGACTATCCCGGTCGTTAACAGATCCCAGCGAACGGGAACGTTGCTATCGAGGAGAACTTCTTTCAGCTTTAAAGTCCCCGCACCGCCAATAGCAATGATGGCCAGCAGAAACGAAAAGCGAGCCGCCGAAGTTCGATCCATCCCCGCAATCAGCCCGCCGCAGATCGTGCTCCCGGCACGAGAGATTCCTGGGAAAATGGCAGCAAAGCCTTGAAACAAGCCCACAATCAGCGCGACCGGAAAAGGGAGATTCGACAGATCAAACCGACAGCGTTCAACCTGCTGAGCGACCAGCAAAAGGATTGAAGTCATAATCAGACAAAATCCCACGGTCATGCGATTGGAGAAGTATTCCGTACGAAAATCGCCCAGAAAAACTCCCGCAAGACCAGCGGGTATTGACCCGATGAATAGTAATGCCAGTAGTCTCGGCTGAAAGAGCATACGAAGCAGGTCGTGGCGGTAAACCACGACAATCGAACCCAGCGTCCCCACATGCAGTGCGATATCCAGCGTGATGTCATCCCAGGCAAAGGCCGGGGTGATTCCCATTTGAGCAATGGCATGCTTGGCCAGAACGAGATGCCCAGAGGAACTGACTGGTAGAAACTCGGCAATCCCCTGAAGGATTGCCAGAAGTATCACTTGAATATACTCCGACACTCTTGGCTCCCGTTGACCAGAAGAACTCTGAACGCTATGACGCTTTCAGTAAAGATCCATCGTTAAGTGGTTCCTGTAGAACTTGAACAGAAACCTTGCAGAATCACTATCAGTGCGAGAACATTCCGCAGGAGAGACTTATCCAGGATTGCTGATCACAGGTCGAGAGCAAAAAGACTTCTGAAGAGTGTGAACCCGTGCGGCAATTCCATCGGCAGGGAGGCTGAAACAGTGAGCGATCAACCCTCAGAATTGCGCGGTTCACCAACTGCACAGACGATGGCCCACTGGCTGGCGCCGCTTCTAAAAAAATGGCTCCCTCATCTGGTAGCGGGACAACTCATTCTGCTGCTCTTTACCAAAATTGCAGGGATCGTGACAATTGTCTGCTGGTTATGCGAACTCATGCCTGTGGTGTGGGGATTGGCTGGGCTGCTGATCGTGCTGATAATCAGTACGGGAAGCCTGTTCTTTGCGATTGTATTGAGCCTGGCCATGCTGGAGATTCTGCGGAATGATTCGGCAGGCAATGGCACGCATGCCTGAGAAAGCCGGCGCCGTGACATGGGTGTTTTTGACAGTCATCTGATGAACACTCAGAGCTTGCTAGAGCGGGACGGGAAGCATGAGCAGAGGGTGTTCAAAGAGCACCTGACGACCATTTACACCGATAGCAGGTGCAAAGAAGAGCAGGAAAACATAAACACTGAGGGCAGCCAGCAGCAGGACTGACCAGAGCCTTCGCCATAAAAAGAAGGCCGGCTTTTCGAGCCGCATTGATCGTGAGTAAGCGAGCCCCAGGAGAATTCTCGCTGGATAAACAGTGACGATAA
>JAIXUU010000260.1 GCA_027483405.1 Planctomyces sp.
ATGTCAGTCGTCTGGTTGAGCGATGATGGGCTGGTTGCCGTCATCAATGACAGAACCAGCAGAAACCCACCAGAGGGCGAATCTGCAGCGTAACACAAGCCGGGGGGCCGGTCACAACTAGGGATCTGGTAGATTCGTCGAAATCACGAAGGAATCAGGAGCAGATGCGCGATTGCTCCGGTGCCAGCCGCTGCGATCCCTACGCGCAAATTGTCATTGCGTAACGATGGAAAAGATTCCACCAGTCCTGCCGTCAGGCTGGCCAGAAAGCTCACACCCAGTGCCAGGCGAAAATCTATTCCGGGCCGGAATTCTCCCCAGAACATGACGGCACCAGCCAGAGTCCCCATCGCGATAAAGGCCCACAGGCCGACCCACGATTTGCAGCCATTCCACGGCAATTTGCGCTCGCCGAATTTGAGCCCGAGGAGTGTGGCCGATCCATCTCCAAACGCCAGAATCGCTAGTGTCATCATGCCGATCTCTTCCCGACCAGGAAGGAACCATAATGTCGCCAACACCACCACGGCATACGCGAGGACGGCGTTGTAACCGTGGTCTTCACCGGGGCGGGCAATTCTCGAGAACCGCCTCAGCATGATCGTTGCCGTCGATAAAGTCAGACCAAGCACTACACTCCATAAAATCCAACCCCACGGGTCGGTATGGGGAATCACCCACAATAGCAGGGGCAGCAGTCCCGGTGTCATGTGCCATAACCGGCGGCGGAATTCCTGCGTACTCAGGCTGCGATGGCAGAAAATGGGGACGTACGGATCAACAGGGCGGGTGAGATCTGTCCTCGGAATGATGGCAAGTGTCTCACTTGAGAGACGGTCGGGAATGGCGACAGGCCAGTGAATTTTACGCTGTGGACTTTCGTCATGCACCACGGGCTGGAAATGAAAGGCTTTCCGGCGAGGTTGGGGGAGATCGATCGCTGGTGCCGGTTTTTCCGAGGTCTGGGTACCCATGGGTTGCCTAACTGCGGATTCAAGTTCCGCATCAATGTCTTATGACTCACTGATGACCCGGCTCCATCCCGACTCGTCAAACTTCCATTTCTCGCGGCAAAATTGCGAACGGACTCATCTCCCGAGTTCCAACAACGTCTTATCGGCAATCACTCACAGTGAACTGTGATGCATCTGCACGGTTCGGGATGGCTGCCTATCCACCCGATCAGACCGTCATCGATTACTGCCAACTCAGAAGACGCTGCTTTGAGGCTCGAATCGTTCCAGAGATGTTCGAAATCACTGACCAGATCGAACCAAATTGAGGGCAGAAGCTAAGAGCGAAAAACATGCCAGCGACATGAGTTCTGCCCAAACAATCCTGGGTTGAAAATGAAGAGGGCTCATGCTGAAGCCATGCATTGGGTCAACGACGCGGGGATGGCTGCAGGAAAAATGTTCGTGGCCTGAGGCTTTCCGGATGCTGGCTGCATGATCGTCCGGCAACCATCAGCGATCGTTCACCGGCCAGCCGACTGACAAGATCTCGACACTCTGCCGATACGAAGTTCTACCAGTTCGTCGGCCTCTGATGACCGCAAATCACAGCAGGCACTACAATAGTGTATGTGTAAATAGTCAAATACAATAACAATCTGAATGTGTAAGTGTTTTAGTGTGCCGTATTAACGGGTTGTTATTCGCTGTGTCTGTGGTTTTTCCGGCTTTGGAGCACTTTGCGTGCAGAATCTACAGCGTGCGAATAGTCAAGCTCCTTGCCAAGGATGTTCGCAGGAGCATATACTGATACGTCTCGTCTCGGGCCTTTTTTCCGTTCTTCACTTCTTCTCAAGGAGGCCATCCTCATGGCACAAGTTTTTGGCGGTTCAACCCGTCGTTCTGGATTTACTCTGATTGAACTCCTGGTAGTGATTGCGATCATCGCCATCCTGATTGCACTGCTGTTGCCGGCAGTTCAGCAGGCGCGGGAAGCGGCCCGCCGCACCCAGTGCAAGAACAATCTCAAGCAGGTGGGGTTGGCCATGCACAACTACCACGACACCCACAACACGTTCCCACCGGGGAATATTCGTGGAGCCCTCAACGTTGGTCACGGACCGACCGCCTGGGTACATATCTTGCCTTATGTTGATCAGGCTCCGCAGTACAACAGGGTCAACTTTTCGACTCCAGGCACATGGTGGGGCGGAACAGCTGGACCACCCGTTGGCGGCCCGCACGGCGCCACCTGGAATGGTTTTATTGTCAACGGATTCATCTGTCCTTCGTCACCACTTGTTTCGAGAAACTCCTAATAATGGCGGCCAGAATGTCTGGCAGCGTGCCAGCTACACACTGATTGAAGGTGCCGTTGGTCTGAATGAAGTCGCAAATAACGGCAATGGAATTCGGTCAAACGGAGGTATGTTTACCCGCGACCGAAATTTCAACTTCCGCGACATGACCGATGGCAGCTCGAATATTGTGATGGTGGCTGAGCAGTCAAATTGGGGGCGAGATGCTGCCAATACCAACAATGTCGAGTATCGATCCGATGGTGGTGACTCTGTCTGGATGGGGACAGATTATGGAAACCGTTGTTTTAACACGACCACTGTGCGGTATGCGATCAACACTCGCAGTAATGCTCTGAGTGGTTCGGGATCACAGAGTTGCAATACACCGATCCAGTCGGCCCATACCGGCGGGGCCCATGTGTTGATTGGTGATGGAACCGTTAAGTTCCTCTCCGAAAACATGAACTTCGACACGCTCCGGTTCCTGGCAGATCGTGCTGATGGCAACGTAGTAGGCGAGTTCTAATCACTGCCGCAACTGCATGAACATCGGGGGCTGCCAGTACTGCTGGTGGCCCCTCTTCTTTCCAACTTTGTTGATCTCATTCGATGAGCAAAGCTCCATTGACTCTTCCATTTCCGAGGATGAACAGCATGTTCCGCTCGATCTTTGCCGCCTTTGTCTGCAGTGCTTTGGTGATGAATGCCGGGTGTGGTTCCGCCGATCGCGGGCCGCAGGCCCAACTGACAGGTAAAGTCACTTTCAGTGGTCAGCCAGTTCCCGAAGGTGTTGTGCAGCTATCCAAAGTGGGTGGCGGGGCAGGGGCCTCGGCGAACATCTCGGCTGACGGCAGCTTTTCCGTCGTGCTGGTCGATCCACTCCCGCCGGGTGAATATCAGGTGCTCATCGTGCCACCCACGATCGAAGACAACTCGAACCCCAACAGCCCGCCTGTGCAGAAGCCCAAAGAGATGGAGCAGATTCCACCGCGCTACCGCAATGCCAAGACCAGCCCGCTCAAGGTCACTCTCAAGGAAGGGGCGAACACCGCAGATTTTGCCCTCGAACCTGAGAAGAAGTAATAGGGATTCCAACAACAAACTACGCTCCTTGGTGTGGGGTGCCTGGGGTCAGTCGTCTTCGCGAACCCCCAGTTGGTGCCGAAGAATGCTGGGGGTTCGAAGACTCAACCCCAGATGGGGATGAAGACTCGTTGTCCTTTGAGGGTAAGATGAAGTTATCAGTGCTTGATCC
>JAIXUU010000305.1 GCA_027483405.1 Planctomyces sp.
ACGATGACGGCCGAGATGTATGAGGCATTGCCCGAACATCTGCGTGGATGGGAACATCCTCACTTCAATATATGGCATGCGGTTATGAACCGTCATGTCACCGAAGATGGCTGGACGGTCGTCCCGATAGGGGAACTCGCCAAGCTCGAAGGAATCTCGGAAAGGAAGAAGCTGACAAAAAGTCAATCAATGGAATTGGCACTGACAGCGACTCACATGAGACTGGCACTCGAACCAGACCCTCGACTCACAGGAAAAGCTTATGATTGGGACCAGCCGGTCAATGTCTTTCCGGCTGGTGAGGAGCTGAGCGAAGACATTGCGTCTTACCATGCGGCAGCAGTCTTAATGGAGTTAGGCGTCGCGATTGCAGCGGCTGATGGTCAGATTGACCCGATCGAACTTGGTCGACTCGGCACCCACCTCGAAACTCAATTTCAACTCTCAGCTCAAGATTCCTTGCGACTGGAATATCTGCGGTACTTGCTAACGAAGTATCCTCCAACAGAATTCTCTGCTGCTCGTACTCTACAGAAAAACCTGACTGTCCCCCAACGGCACCAAGTGGGTGAATTCCTTGTCGGTATTGCTGCTGCCGATGAAGTAATTGATCCCGCCGAAGTCAAAGCGCTTGGAAAGGCCTATCGAGCGCTGGGATTGGAAACATCAGACCTCAAGCAGCTTCTCCAGTCGATTTCAACACAGGCTCAGGCTGTCGCATCAACCACCGCGCAAGCTTCGGAGACCTTCCAGCTTGATCTCAATCGTATTAATGCAATCATGACCGAAACAGCTAAAGTGACACAGTTCCTCCGCGATGCCCTACGGGAGGATTTTGAAGTCGATAATGTTGAAGTCGAACTTCCCACACATTCGACAGAATCCGTTTCCGCTTCATTCGTTCCAGTCTCGACTGCTCAAGAAAGTCTGGCTGACTCTCGGTTGGAAGGACTCTCCTCGCGGCTTGTCCCTTTTGCAAGGCTCCTCATCGCAGAAGAACAATGGCCGCGGAAGTCACTGGAAACAGAGGCCAGGAGTCGCGGTCTCATGCTGGGAGCGGCAATTGAGCAAATCAATGAGTGGGCTTTCGACCGACTGCCTGACGCGTTGCTGATTGAAGATGGCGAGTTCATAGTCGTGCAGCGTGAACTACTTCCACAAATTAGAGAGACTCCATGACCATCCCCGCCCGAGAACGGACTGCGATCATTCAATCCTTGGCTGCCGGAGTGGTTCCCGGTATTGGTTTGCACCATATCCAGGTAGGCCGCAACGACGAGGTACAAGCTCTCGTGCGGGATCTTGAACAGGTTGGACAAGGTGGTGCGGCTTGCCGCTTTATCATTGGGCGATTTGGCAGTGGAAAGACATTCTTTCTGAACCTGCTGCGAACCGTTGCTCTCCAACGGAAGTTTGTGGTGGCCCAGGCAGACATCACGACAGAGCGACGACTGCACGGCTCAAACGGTCAAGCAAGATCTCTTTATGCAGAGCTAGTCAAGAATCTGTCGACGAGATCCAAGCCCGACGGCGGAGCGTTGCCAAATCTCGTCCAACGCTGGGTTAGTGATGTGGATCATGAGGTGCGCGAAGACGGAGGTGACGATGAAGCCGTCCGCAGAGAACTTCTCAAGCGACTTCAACCGCTGCAAGAACTCGTCAGCGGCTACGATTTTGCCAATGTGATTGTCAAATACTTTGAGGGCTTTCTGACTCATAACGAAGCACAACAGCAAGCTGCTCTGCGCTGGTTGCGTGGAGAATACGCCACAAAAACAGAAGCCCGGCAGGACCTTGGAGTCCGCTCCATCATTGAGGATGAATCATTTTATGACTATTTGAAACTCCTTGCTGCATTTGTCCGAATGGCAGGATTTGCAGGGCTGCTCGTCAACGTTGATGAGTTGGTGGTTCTATCACATCGTTTAAACAACACAGTGGCGCGTAACAACAATTACGAAGCGATTCTTCGTATCGTGAATGATTCGCTGCAGGGGCGAGCAAGTGGAATTGGGTTTGTTTTCGCAGGAACACCCGAGTGTCTCGAAGACCGTCGCCGAGGAATTTTCAGCTATGAAGCATTGGCCACACGACTTGCTGCCAATCGCTTTGCTTCGGAAGGATTAAGGGATCTCAATGCGCCTGTCGTCCATTTAGAAAGCCTCACCGCCGAAGACTGTTATGTGTTGCTCGACAATATTCGAAAGGTGTTTGACGGTGGCGATCTTGCCAAGCGACTACTTCCCGATGAAGGTATTGTGAGGTATTTGGAAGTCTGCCAGCAACGCATGGGATCGTCCTATTTCCAAACGCCGCGTGATACTGTTAAAGATTTTGTGGGCCTAATGCAGGTTCTTCAACAAAATCCCACAGCATCTTGGGAGCAATTGCTCTCGATAAAACAGGCCGAACCTTTTATCCCCACTACGGACGAGATGAACCTTGATACCGCAAGGGCAGAAGATTCTGAAAATCCGCCAAAAATCTCCGACGACCTAACGACGTTTCGATTATGAAGCACCATCCCGATGAACTTCTCGCCGAACCAATTCGGCGTAGCCTGTGGAGAATGGGCTGGAATAAGCTACGCCCATTGCAGGAACATGCCATTTCCGCTGTGATGCAGAGAAAATCAGATCTTATTCTCGCAGCAAGGACTGCGGCTGGCAAAACAGAGGCTGCGTTTCTGCCAATCCTTTCAGATGTCTGTACTGCTCCTGTCGGATCTGTTCGAGCTCTCTACATTGGGCCACTCAAAGCACTTATCAATGATCAGTTTCGTCGTCTTGAAGAACTTTGTGAGTATGCAGAAATCCCTGTTCATCGTTGGCATGGAGATGTCTCGGCCGACAAAAAGAAACAACTTGTGACTTGCCCCGGAGGCGTCCTATTAATTACCCCGGAATCACTTGAATCGCTCTTAATTAACCGCAGTACAGCCTTATCGCGAATCTTTCATTCCCTCTCCTTTGTCGTTATTGACGAACTACATGCCTTATTGGGAAATGAACGCGGTACGCAACTCCGGAGTCAACTTTACCGGCTTGACCACCACACAATAGCACGGCCTCGAATCCTTGCACTATCTGCAACGATCGGTGATCTCAAAGCTGCTGCCGAGTGGATCCGACCAGGCAATCAGGACTCTGTCGAGATTATCCGTGACGAAGGTGACGAGAAACGAATTCAGTTCCGTCTGCATGCGTATTCGCAGATCTTGGATAAAGACTCAAATCCGTCAGATCCTGAGTATGTCTCACCGGAGGATGTTTTTCAGGAACTCTTTGACAATTACCGAGGCTCAAAGAACTTGATTTTCGCGAACAGCAAATCCGACGTTGAATTGACGACTGATCGTCTGAACGAGCTTGGGAGGAAAAATGCGACGGGAGAAGAGTTTCTAATCCATCATGGATCAATCTCCAAAGACGTTCGCGAAGAGACAGAGCGGCTGATGCAGGGCCAACGCCCCTACACTGCGATTTGTTCTTCAACACTTGAATTGGGGATCGATATTGGAAATGTTCGCGGAGTCGGTCAAATTGGCCCCTGCTGGTCTGTAAGTTCGATGCTGCAGCGGTTGGGCCGGAGTGGACGTCGTGATGGAGAACCTCATCAGCTTCGCATGTTCATCATTGAGAGGCATCCTGGTGCACATAGCGAACTTTCAGATCGTCTCTACCCAGATCTGCTCCAAGGAATTGCACTGACGGAACTGATGCTGGATCGATGGGTGGAAGCTCCACGAACTCGACCATTTGACCTTAGTACGTTCGTGCAACAGATTCTCAGTGTTATCGCTGAAACAGGTGGTATTTTAGCGACGTCACTCTTCGACCGACTTGTTCGCGATGGTGTCTTCAGTTTCATTAACTCCCAGCAATTCGTGACACTTCTAAGGGGACTCGCAAGTCATGATCTGATTGAACAGACACCAGATGGCCTGTTGATCCTGGGGTTGGTCGGCGAACGACTTGTTCGTCATTATGAATTCTATGCGGCTTTCATTTCACCATTAGAATATCGAGTGGTTTTTGGAAGTCGTGTGCTTGGACGACTCACGAAAGAGAATGTGCCGCCACTTGGAGAGCATCTGATTCTTGCTGGCCGCCGCTGGCAAGTGGTGAATGTCGATCACCAGCGGGAAGAGGTTCTCGTAGAGTCGGCCCGTGGCCGTAAGATCCCGAAGTTTTGTAATAGTAGTGGTGAGATTGCTCATGAGATTCGAATCAAAATGCGAGACGTTCTGCGGGATTCCGCCGTCCCCGCTTATCTGGACTCGTTTGCAATGAAGCTGCTTAATGAAGCTCGCCAAGCTGCAACAGCTTCTGGACTTGCCACATCAGATGTTGTTCCGCTCGCCAATGACGTGGTTGAATGGTTTCCTTGGGCGGGAACGGCCGCGATGCGAACGCTTCAACTATTGTTTGAATGGGCGGATATCTCAGCAGAACTGCGACCGCGGGGCCTTTCTTTTTCGCTTCAATTTTGCGAGGAAAATCGATCCAGCCTGGAGCGAATTCTTCGCCAAACGCCAGTCGGATTGGAATTGGCTCAACTGAGCCATCAACTTGTACGACGCAAATGGGATAACTTTATCCCCGAGAGTTTGCTTCAGGAATCGTTTGCCGCAGATTGCCTCGACCTACCTGGCGCACTTAGATCTCTTAGAACCTTTGTGAGCAACTAGCGGAACTTTCGCAGGCTTCATATGGCTCGCTTCCCTGTTAATCGGCCCATTCTAAATTTCCATAG
>JAIXUU010000024.1 GCA_027483405.1 Planctomyces sp.
CCCAGAATCGAAGCCGTAGCAACTGAAAGATCTCCCGCATTCGAAATCGTCGCATCGCCGCTGGTTGTCGACACGTTCGTCACACTCAGGCTCTGACCACCCGTCTGCGTGAACGAAATATTGCCACTTGTCGTTGCCTGCAGATTGCTCGCTGTCACCGCTCCCGTGGTGATATTGGAAACGTTGGCGAGAAAGACGCCTACCGTTGCCGTGGTAGCGCTGATGTCGCTGGTGCTGAGTTCGATTGCGTCTGCGGCTAAACCGATACCGTTCTGGGCATCGAGTATAAGGATCGGCGAGGTGAGGATCCCGGCCGTCTGGGTGATCGAATCAGTAGCAGTGATCGTCGCCTGGCCAGAGGCGGTGATATTGCCACCCAAAATGACTTGGGTCCCTTCGAGAGTGAGTTCCCCCGAGCCGCTGATGAGGGCCGAGTTCAACGTCAATTCGTTGTCGTTGGTGAGGTTCGCGTTGCCGCTGGTGGCAACGTTGGTCAGCGTCAGCGACTGTCCGCCCGTCTGGTCGAAGAGGATATTGCCTGTTGTCGCAGTGAGAGTCGCAGTCGTCGCTGTCGTCGCGGCGTTTTCCACTTGCATGCCGCCAGTGTTGGTCGTGGCGGTAATCGTGCTGGCGGTGATTTCCATGGCACGGGCCACCATCGCCGTCGTGCCGAAGATTCCCGTCTGGGCATCAAGAACCAGTGTCGGCGAAGTGACCAGGCCACCTGTCTGTTCGATGGATCCCGTTGTGGCCGTAATATCAACCAGATTTCCCGACGTCACATCGCTTTCGAATGTGATTGAGGTTCCCGTGATCGTGATCTCGCTGATGGCATCAGTGGCCTCCAGCAGTTCCGTCGTCACTGTTCCGCCAGTGCTGGCAATGGTGATATTGCTGGCTGTGGTTAAACTTCCCTGTTGAGTAATGCCGTCGCTGGCTTCGAGCCGAATGCTGCCACCACCGGCCGTATTGTCGACGGCAGCGTTCACAGCGATTGTGCCGCTATCAACAATCAGCTCAAACGTCCCCGCCACTGTACCTGAGCCAATGGTGGTGTGGGCGTCCCAGAAGAGTGAATCGCCACCTGCACTGTCACCATCCTCCATTGTGACAAAAATATTCGCTTCAAAGAGAGCATCCAGTGAACTGGCAGTGAACGTATCCGTCCCATTTTGCACGGTGATAATCAGCGTGTCCGTCGGATTGAGAAACAAAACCGATTCACCGAGCGATGAATCGATCAGGTTGTAACCAGCCGCTGCGTCGTCAGTGAGACTGATCGTCTCGTTTCCGCCAGTGAAGATGAACTCGCGTGTGGTCGCCGAGAGGTTATCGACAATTGGTTCCAGCCCGGTGTAAAGGATGCTGGTGGTTCCGGTACCGATGACCTCAATCGAACCGTCACTCTCACTGACGAAAGCATGGGTCACTTTCGTGAAAGTCTGGCTGCCATCGAGTTCAATCGCGTCGTCCCCGTTTCCGCCATTGAAATGCAATCCGCCCGCGAGTTCGATGTCGCCATTGGAGAGATCTATCACCAGAGTATCGTTGTCGTCCGAGCCGTTGATGGTGAGGCTGTTGGTACTCGCATAATCCTGCTGGAAGGCGAGCACACCATTCACGTAGACTTCAAGAATCGAGGGGTCACTGTCACTTCGCTTCAACAGCCAGTTATCCGCGACGTTGTCATCGGGATTCTGCGCCACAATGACTGCATTTGGTTCAACCAATGTGCTGTAGTTTTCAATGCTGGCGTAGGTGACGTCCTCCCTGTCCGCAGCAGTCAACGCACCAGCCCCGGCAATCATCCCGTCGGGCGTATTCGCAAACCCATAGAGCCCGTAGAAGTCGGCTTCAAGCGTATCGACTCCATCTCCTCCATCAATCAGGATTGTCGTGCTGGGCTGGGGACGCACAAAGATCTCATCATCGCCATCACCGGCGTCAACTTCCAAAGTATCCACGGTGAAGTCGAGTTGATCGATTGTCAGCAATCCACTGGATGAGATGCCACTATCGCCAATGCTGAACACATCATTCGACACTCCATTGCTGATCAATGTCAGTTGTGTGCCTGTGATGGCTGCCGGACCAGTGGTGGTGATGTTCGTGAGTGCTGTCGCATCAATGGCACTTAAGTCCAACGAATTCACACCTGAGAACGTCAACTGTTCGAGCCTGATGTCAGCTGCGTTGCTCGCTGAAAACGCTGTTCCTGTGGAGGAGAAAATGGTGGTGGTGCTGGCGCTCTCGCCAACGAGCGTGAGAGATTTTCCAGTAACAACAACCTCTTCGTTATAGCTGGTGGCATGGGCTGCCACATTCACCAGGCCGGTATCAGCCACCTGATCGACACCTTGCTGCACCACAGCAAAGCTGTCGTAACCAAACATGACACCGAGGCCAGAGGGATCATCGCCATTCGAAAGTGTGGCAAAATCATCATCGACCCAGACGGTGGTCGGCGAGAGGATCGTCAGTGCGACATCGTTACCATCGCCTCCGGCCTGACTGTATTGGTAACGAACGCCTTCACTGTAGAATTCGTCTCCCTCAGTACGGTTGGCGAAATTCCCGGTGATGCTGCTACTGGAGTCGGCCAGAGTGATCACCTGAAATTCATCACCCACGACCGCCAGATAGCCGGGCTCTCGGGTAAACGTAAAGTCTGCATTCCCCAGATCGACCACACGGTTGGCACCCGTCACCAGAAACGCACTTCCCGTGGTGTCATAGTCACCATTCGGCGTGCTCCCCGTGAGAAAGAACTGATCGAAACTGAAACCGTTCCCGAATGTCAGATTCCCATCGACTGTGATCTGTCCCGCAGAAGCCGGTGCGTGAATATCGCCATTGAGAAACAGTGTTCCGGAAGTTCCCAAACCTGCATCCAGATAAAATTGGAATGAACCGCCGGTTGCGTTAGGTGTGAGAATGTCGCCATCGATCGTGACATCCCCCTGGTCGGCGTTCACTTGAAAGTCTGCCGTATTGGATGAAGTAAAGGTCACGTCGCTTAGGAAAGTGATACCTGTCGAACCGTTGACGCTGATCAGGCTGTCAGCGGTTAGTGATCCTGCAGTGACTGAACCTTCACTGGCGAGGATGACGATTCCCCCCAAAGTGGTCAGCGAGGAAGTCGCATCCATATTGATTTCAGTGGGAGTCGTTGAACCAATGGCATAGGCGAAAATCCCCGCATCAGCCGATAAATCAGCATCCGCTCCCATTGTGATCGATTCACCGACTGCCAAATCGAGCAGACCATCCAGCGCAATATCTCCCTGGAATTCAATTGATTCAATGTCGCCACTATTGGCGGTCAGGTTGCCCGACAGCATGATTGCTGTCGTGTTCTCGAACACGACCGATTGCACCCCGCCATTGCCGCTATCACCCATCAGGCTGATCGAGTCGAAAGTACCCGATTCAAACGAGCCGACCAGCACGTCGTTCTGATCATAGACATTCAGATCGTCAATTGAGTTATTGTCGAGATCTTCCGTTCGCAGATAGGCGGTGTCTCCGTCAGCATCGAGAGTGATCTCCAGTACGCTTCCATTCAGCACGGGGGTCACGCTGAAGACGCGACGTTCCTCCAGCGGTTCAACCTGCAGGAGGGTCGAACGCAGACTGCCTGGCTTCAGACAGGTCGCCACATCGCGTTGTTTGGAGGCCACAAGATTCTGCAGCCATTGGGTCACTGACATGAAAAACCTCCGGGCCTCAAGCGACGGCAGGAACTCCGTATCCTGTCCTCAGTCATGGCCCCATCACATACAAACTAGGTCATCGAACCACATCACAGCCCTCCCTCAGAGGCACGAACTCCACATGAGGGAAAAACCCGAAGGGGTCGGCCAGTAACTCGACATTACCGGTCGTAGGAATTCTTCTGGATATTCAGGAGCTATCACTTGCGCACAATGCACGAGTCTGAGGCAGAATTCCGCCCGGCTTCTCGTGTTTGTTTCATTTTGCACTCATGGACAGGCATGTACGAGAAAAAATCTTTCAAATGCACGGATTGTGCCGTCTTCTCGGAAAAACTGACGAGTTACCCATTCCCAACCTTACGACTCGTCGATTTCCAGAATACTCCTGCGGACAACCACCAAATCTAAAATCTGGGTAATCTAGGAAAGACAGGCGCCGACAGTGGACTTTCTTTGAAACAGCTCTCGGGAGAGAACATTTTGGCCTTGAGAGTCGTCTCACCTGACGACGAAGAGACGAGAGACGCCTGTCTGTGCTCACCGATTTTCCACTGACATTTTTTCTGCTGGCAAAATCGAGAGGACGACGCTCGGAGGGAGCCCTGGTCAATGCGTCGAATTGATCTTCCAGATTCACCATCGTCACCGGATGACCGACATGCTCATTGCGTGTCGCTGTCTTGTCGTCCCGTGGACTTGGGCTGGTTGCTCACTTTGATCTTCTTCTGTGCCCTGGTCACGTCGGCCCCCCTTTTCGCTGAGCAGCAAGCCGCAAGTCCATTGAGTGCTGTTTCGAGTACCGAGGCTGACAACAAGCCAGTGCCGCCCTTCGATCCAGTCGAAGAATCGTTCCTGGTTCCTCCCCAACCGGTGGGTTCAACCCTCGGAGAACTCTTACCGGCATTTGATCCCGACGATGCTTTCGAAGCTTGGGCCAGCGAAGTGCTGCCTGTCAGCAATCAGTCGGCCGCCCAGTCGCCTCTTCCACTGCCTCCATCAACTCAGGTCAATACGCCTGCTGCTGAACAAATCCAACCACCATTGCCTCCCGCTCCAGATGCCGGAAAAACTGCAGGAACAACTGCTACTGAAGATCCGAATTCTCCCGTTCCCTGGGCAGGAAATGACCGACCTGTTGTTTCTCTGAAAGCATCCATCGCACTTCCAGCAGGAGAGATTCCCCGCAATCGGGCTCGTGAGATGGCTTCCACACTCCCGACACAAGTGATGGTCACCGGAATCAGCCGGCCGTGGTTGTGGCAGGAGGTGGAATGGGAAGCGGCGGCCACGAGGCACTTGCCGCTCTACTTCGAAGAACCCATGCTCGAACGACTGGGCTATACTCATGGCTGGGGCCGCGAAACTTGTGACTACTGTGCCACAGATTGTGATCGGATGAAGGCCGAAGCCTTCCAGCCGTTTGTCTCTGCGGCAGCTTTCTTTGGTCGAGTTCCCATTCTCCCCTACCAGATGGGTGTCGATCTCCCCTGGGAACCGATTTATACCCTGGGTGAACCACTTCCCGGCTCGCCAGCTCCTTACGAAAAGCGGTTAATCCCCTGGAGCCTGCGCGGTGCACTCTTTCAGGCAGGTGCCACAACCGGTGCTGTCTTCATCGTTCCCTGATTGAACGAACCTGTCGTTATGACGCAATGGTGAAGACACCACGCTCGTGGTCATCAGACGTTAAGCCTATGTTTGAGTGATCGAGAATCAATTGCTCGACTCTCCCCGCGACTTTCCATGAGTGAGTCGATTCGACAGACGTTTCTCGCCGATAACTTCCATCAGCGGTATTCTGTCTTTCTGCATTTTTGCCCTGGGAACCCGGCAATGAAAAGCTTTGTGCAATTCATCCTTATCGGCGTGGTGCTACTCGCCATCGTGGGCTTTTCGAGGCAATGGTTCGCAGTTGTCACGACCAATCGACCCGAGGAAGGGAAAGTCGATCTGCATCTCGAAGTCAACAAGCAGAAAATCCAGGAAGACGCCAGGCAGGCCCGGACGGCTCTGCAAAGTGCCGCCGATCGCACCATCCGCCGCAATTCTGCCAATCAGCAACCACAGGATGATCAGTTCTCCCGCGATTGGCCTGAAGAACAAGGTAACGTAGAACCGCCTCGTTCGTCAGCAAATCCGAACTCGACAGTGCGGGATGGTTTTCGGAATGGAAACGACCAATGGTCGGCCCCAAAAAACAACGATTCCAACTCTGATGGTGATGCTCCACTCTTTGAACCACCCACCCGCTCACGTCGAACGGCCCAGCAGGATGCGGACCTGCTCGACTCCGCCAAGCCTCAATAACTGAGCCTGCAAGTCGAGTCAGTTTGAGCTTTGAAATCACGAAAGATTCTCAGTCGATGTGGTTCGTTCGAGTGGAATCAATCTTCGGAGGAAGCAGCCGCCTTGGCTTTTCCCTTCTTACCTTTCCCCTTTTTCTCGCCGTTGTTGCTCTCGGAAGGTGACGTGTTTTTCGCAGGCATGGGGGCTTTGATCTCCTCGCGCCACATCTTGAGCCTGGACTGCAATTCGTTCACTTTGTCAGGATATGTGGCTGCCAGATTCTTCTGTTCCCCCACATCGCTCGCCAGGTTGTAAAGTTCCAGTCGCCCATCTTCCAGGAACTCAATCAGTTTCCAGTCACCACTTTGAATCAGACTCACAGGTGTGGTTCGCCACTGATTTTGACCCGAACCCAGATAACCGGGAAAGTGCTGGAAAATGGCCTCTCGATGGAGCTTTGCCGAGGGGTCTTTGATCAACTTCACCAGACTCTCACCATCGAGTGGATGCTCGGGCTTTTCAGCAGAAGTCATCTCCAGGAACGTCGGATACAGATCGACATGGATTGTCGGCGTGCGGCACTCAACCCCTGCCGGTGCTACGCCAGGCCAGCGCACAATCAAAGGAACACGGGTTCCACCTTCGTACAGGCTCCCTTTACCACTTCGCAATGGTGCGTTATCGGTCACATCATTGGCTTTGTGCAAACCTTCCCGTTCGTAGCCTCCCACTCCACCATTATCACTGGCAAAGATCACCACGGTCTTGTCGGCGAGTTTGAGTTCGTCCAGCTTATCTGAAATTCGCCCGACACTTTCATCCACACTGGCAATCATCGCCGCATAGACCGGGTTGTTATGGCCACCCACGCCCGGCTTATTCTCAAACTTCTCGATCCATTCCTTCTTCGCCTGAAATGGTGAATGCACACCAAAATGGGGCAAGTATAGAAAAAATGGTTCCGACTGATGCC
>JAIXUU010000290.1 GCA_027483405.1 Planctomyces sp.
CATTGAGCACAACTACCTCATCACCGAGACAGGTTACGAGCGGCTCAGCCAGCATGTGATCGCACTGAGATAATCTTCCTCATCCCTGTTCGACTCTCTTTTGTGGCCGATTGAAAATACATGACAGATGCGATTGGTTCGGTTCGTCCTCGCCGGGTTCTTGTAACGGGTGCCGGTGGATTTCTGGGGGGCGTGCTGGCCCGTCGTTTGCAAGCTGAGGGACATCAGGTCGTCACGATTCAACGTGGCGATTACCCTGAGCTTGCAAATGCAGGAATCGAGTGCCATCGCGGCTCGATTACCGACCTTTCTGTCCTTTCCCGAGCCATGGAAGGATGTGAATCCGTCTTTCATGTGGCAGCGAAAGCCGGCGTGTGGGGATCGTGGCTCGATTACTTTCGCACGAATGTGCAGGGGACTCAGGCTGTCATCGATACCTGCAAACAGGCAAATGTCCGCCAACTGGTATTCACCAGTTCCCCCAGTGTGATCTTTGATGGGAAAGATCATGTCGGAGTCGATGAATCCTATCCCTATCCAGCTTCTTACATGGCTCATTACGCAGCCACAAAGGCCGATGCTGAACGACGGGTCTTGAATGCCAATCATGAGACTTTGCAGACGATTTCGCTCAGGCCACATCTGATCTGGGGGCCCGGAGATCCCCATTTGATTCCACGAGTACTGGATCGCGGCCAGAAGGGGAAGCTGCGCCGGATCGGAAATCGCGAATACCTGGTCGATGCCGTCTACGTTGATAACGCTGCCGATGCTCACGTTCTGGCGATGAGTGCACTGGATCGAGGTATTGGCGGTGGGCAAGCCTACTTTGTGACCAATCAGGAACCGTGGGAGTTATGGAAGCTCCTCAATGCCATCCTTGCTTGCCGCGGAATTGCTCCCGTCACCAAAACAATCCCGGCAGTTCTGGCGAAATCGATGGGTGCACTGTTTGAGACCACCTACCGCCTCCTAGGGAAAACTTCCGAACCACCTATGACACGTTTTGTCGCCAGCCAGCTTTCGACCAGCCATTGGTATTCCCCCGTGAAGATTCAGCGAGACTTGGGGTATTTTCCTCGGATCTCGATGGACGAGGGGTTGCAGGTGCTGGCGAAGTCAATGACATCCCCATCCTGACCAAAGCCTCGATTCCTCCAGCCCCTCCCAAACCTCACTCCTCCCACTTTGACACAAATCACACCTCAGCTTCCCAGTCATCCTGAATTCACGGAAATTCCGGCAATTTCCGCCATTTCGTTGGCGTCACTGAGTCATTTCACTTACCCTTTCCCGGTGGTTTAGGAGGCTTTTGCCGATTCCGCTGACTTTTCCGACAAGGACAACAACGGCGGTTTTCGAGCAATTGGTACGGATGCCCTTAGGGAGTGAATCTGAATGGTTTTTGCAGAGCGCAGGATGTGCGTGGTACTCGCAGTTTTCAGTGCAGTTGTCTGTCAGACATGGCTAATACTTGCCGCCGAACAAAACGGCCCTCCCGTGACTCCTCAGGTGCCGGCGGCACCTCAGAGCATTTCCTGGAGAGCCAGCTATCGAAAAGCGTGGGATGAATCCAAAGCCACAGGCAAGCCCATGCTCATCAACATCTCGGCCAAATGGTGCCTCGCCTGTCGTACACTGGAACAGCAGACACTCAACCAGCCGCAGGTGCAGCAGATGGTGAATGAAAATTTCATCGCGGTGCAACTGGATGCTGATGCTCATCGCGATCTCGTCCAGTCCTTCCGTGTCACTGGATTGCCCACCTGCCTGGTGGTCGCTCCAGATCTCACCATCGAAGACCGCATTATCGGCATGCAGCCAGCCAATACATTCACTGGCCGCCTTTCCGAATCTGTCAGACCCGACATCGAAATGGCCAGTACTCCCGCACCGGCCTCCGCAACTCAACCGGCCAATGGCATTTGATTGCCATTGCATCGCACACTGTGAGTCACTCAACCTGCAGAAAACACCAGCGGATCTCCGCTGGTGTTTTCATGTACACCCACGGAATTGCCGGTTTTCATCACGGTGGCAATTGCAGCGATTGCACTGGTCCGAGACTTCACCATATCGTTTTCGCGATGCCGATCCGATGACCAGTGACGTCACGGTGGGCGCAGGAAGTCATGGACAGGTAAACCAGAGCAGGGGTGCTCTTAACTGCCTGAAGATGAAAGCAGCAACGTGCGGGATATCTCGTCTGTTCGATCACTCAACGATCTTCGAGACTTTGTGCATCAGGAACTCTGTCGCTTCGAAAATCTGCTGGCAGAGCAGTTTCAACTGACCGAATCCCGTATTCTTCGCCAGGGAGAACTCTGCGGCTTGCAGTTCATGCTTCAGGGCCCGCGAAGTGTTCGTCTCAATGCTGTCTGGGCGGCTGACAAAAACGATCTTTATCTTTACAACGCCCGCGGTGAGCGTTGCGCCAAACTCAAGGTCGCCACTCAACTCTCGACGGAATTGAGCCAGACAGGGTTTAGCCAGACAGGGTTTAGCCAGACAGGGTTTAGCCAAACAGACTCATCGGCTGCTTAAGTAGTTGTCTCTTCCCAGGCGTTAACTGGTCATCGAAGGGGTCAGCAGCAGTTCGGGCATGGAGGCTGACCGGCTGCCTGCAACCGGCAGATTGTCTCCACCCCGAAACGTGAACACGACCGAGTATTTAGTGTCGTTTGTGGTGTTTCGATCAGCCGCATGCAAAGCCAGGCAGTGGAAAAACAGTACATCGCCGGGCTCCAGCTCAACGAATTCCCGACGGGCAATCCACTCTTGATTCTCCGGTAAATCGGTCCGGAAAAACAACGCGTCATCCAGTCGTTCGCGGCTCAATTTCTCTCGATGGGAACCTGGAATCACCTGCAGGCAGCCATTCGCGCGCGTTTCGTTGCCCAGTGCCAGCCACACATTCACCAGATCGGGCTTGGTGTAGCTCCAGTAACGAATGTCCTGATGCCAACCTGTCTCGCTGCTGTAGGCAGGCTGCTTGGTCATAATGCAGTTGTGATGGGCCAATGGACAGATCACGCGCGGCCCCAGAATCTGTTGCAAACGCCGCACCAGCTTCGGCTGGCCCAGCCATTCACTGAAGACATAATCCCTCGTTAAAGCCTGCTTCAGCCGGCGAATTGTCCGTCCACCTTCTGCTTCAAACGAAGCTGGTGACCCTGGGTATTGCAACTCGGCTTCGTATTCGACGGGAGCAATGTGTTCATCCAGCCCCCGGCGAACGACCTCCATCATCCGCTGACGACTCTCCGATGTCCCCAACCCCCGGACAACGACATACCCTCGCTCACGGAACTGATGGATTTCATCGTCAGAAAAAAAATCGCCGGGTAACTGGCTGGCCGTCGAACTGGAATTCGGGATGTTGGTCACTCTGGTCTCACAACTCACAAAATCGATCTCGATCAACAACTTTCAGAACAGACTCCCCAGGACATCCGTCCTCAGGCCGTGGGAAGAATACTGACTCACGATAGATTACAGCTCATACTCGCGAATCTTGCGATAGAGCGTGCGTTCGCCAATTCCCAATAGATTGGCCGCCTCGTCGCGCTTTCCACCGGTCAATTCCAGCGCCCGGGCAATGTAATACTTTTCGACATCGTTCAACGAACGCCCGATGAGCCCATCATTCCCGGCGGGATGCTGAATGAGATCAACTTCGCTGTGTTCATGATGGCCAGCACCAATCCCTTCCGGAAGATCATCCACATCCAGTTTGCCATCGATGTCGAGCACCATCATCCCTTCCACCACATTGCGCAGCTCACGAATATTCCCTGGCCATGCGTAAGCCATCAATGCCTGTTGAACCTGACGGGTGACGGTGGGAATCGGCCTCTTTTGGCGCTCGGCAAACTGCTTGAGAAAATGATCAATCAGGAACGGGATGTCTGCTCGTCGATCACTGAGTGGTGGCAAGACAATCGTGACGACTGAAAGCCGGAAGTAAAGATCTTTACGGAATGTTCCCTTCTTGATCATGTCCTGCAGATCAGCATTGGTCGCAGCCACGAGCCGGACGTTGATCGGAATCTCGTCGTTCGCACCCAGCCTGGTAATACGACGCTCTTCGAGGACTCGCAGCAATTTGATTTGTGTGGCCATGGGCATTTCGCCCACTTCATCCAGAAATAATGTGCCACCGTTGGCATACTCGAATTTCCCGATTCGTTTCGTCGCCGCACCGGTGAATGCTCCGGCTTCGTGACCAAACAGTTCGCTCTCGAGAATACTCTCCGGCAGTGCCGAGATATTGAGCGGAACAAAGGGCTTGTTTTTGCGTTCGCTGTTCTGATGGATCGCCCGCGCCACGAGTTCTTTGCCAGTCCCGCTTTCTCCCTGAATCAGGACGGTACTATCAGTCGGCGCCACGCTCCTCAACTTTTCGATCAGCCGGTGCATCGAAGGACTGTTGCCAATTACCCCTTCAAAGCCAAACTTTTCATCGAGTCGCCGACTGAGTTCAAATGTCTTTCTCAGCAGTCGAATCCGCGAACTCGCACGATCCACCGCCTGCCTCAACTCACTGATATCAAGCGGTTTTGTGAGATAAGTATGTGCCCCATGCTGTCCCGCTGTCAGTGCCGATTTGATCGAGGCATGTCCGGTCAGCAAAATGACTTCGGCATCCGGCAGTTCAGCCTTTGACCTGCGCAGAATCTCCAGGCCATCCACTTCGTCCATCATCAGTTCAGTGATGATTACATCAAAGTTCTCAACCTCAATCAGGTCGAGTGCCTTCTTTCCGGATTCTGCTCCGGCCGAAGCGACTGTGCAGTCGTAACCCACACGCGTCAGACTGTCAGCCACGGCTTGTGCATGGGCTTCGTCGTTGTCCACAATCAGCACGCGGACACGGACTTCACTCGTTTCTGCAGGCTTGATTTCCTTGGCCATGAGTGACGGATTTTCCTCACACGAAGCATTTTTCAGGCATGTCATCTCTTGTGATAGGATACCATCTCCTGATCATCCTTGCGATGTATCCGAGCGTCACTTCGAGGCTCGCCCTTTATGAGCAGAATTTTATCCAACCGTTTCAATTTGAATACGATGACTCAAGTTCAACCGTCGCCGTTACACCAAGTTCGATTTCTTCAAGATTTGATGTTGCAGTTCAAAACCAGTTAAGCCGCTCCTGGGCAATGCACTTAAAAAAGTTCTGGAATTTCAAGCATGCTTAACGCTGATTCTCAAATCCGGGCTGGTCTACAGAATTTTCGGCTCAATCAAAATTTTCGGCTGCGTCAAACTGTCACCGTCTGGGTGGGACTGGTGGTGGCGGTCTTGGCCTCATTGAGTGTTCTTCAAGCGGTCATGGCGGCTCCCCAAAAGGTATCCGCCGCCAAGCCAGTTGCCCGAGCCATCATGAAACTGGAGCTTGATTACGTCGTCAAAATGGATCGCACCGAATATCCACTCAAACCCGGGGCCGTTGTCACCCTTCAGATGAGTAATGGCAAAGTCTACGAGAATCTCGAGATTTCCCAGGTTCAGAATGGCACCAAACCAGATACTTTCAAACAGATTACGTTCAAACCATCAAAGGGTGTTCCTCCCAAAATCGCACCTGTGGCGATGCAGCAGTTTCGAACGGAAGACAACGCTTACGATGTCGTGATCGATCCACAAAGCAAAGGTTACCTGCTGATTGATCTGAAGCGACGCGATGAAATCGCCGCCGAACGACTGAAAAGCTCCGGTCATCGTTTATGGAAGGAACCTTCCAGCGAAGCGGTCGAAAAGGCGAATGCCTTCTATGACGATCTGATGAAGAAAGCACAGTCTGATAATCCGCAAAGCCGCTTCCATAAGGTGGAAACTCAGTACTTCGTGTTTTTTACCGATATGCCCCCAGCCCATGTGGCTGCATATATCGCCAATCTGGACAAAATGTACGACCAGCTTTGTGTCCTCTTCAGTGTGCCACA
>JAIXUU010000343.1 GCA_027483405.1 Planctomyces sp.
CACCGGCAAAGCCCACGCTCCAGCAATTCGTCCAATGATCTCGCCCGCCAGCCGAGTTGATCAGAGGGGTCCGGCCAAACTCAGCCAGATTGCAAACCAGAGTGTCACTCAGCATGCCCCGTTCTTCGAGATCTCGAATCAGAGCAGCATAGCCTTGATCATACATGGGAGCGATCAGATTCTTCATCCCCTCGACTGAGGCAAACGGGTGTGTGCCGTGAACATCCCAGGTGATTTCGGTGTCGATATTCAAAAACGTATTGATCGTGACAAAGCGTACTCCCGCTTCAATCAAGCGCCGGGCGAGCAGGCACGACTGACCGAATCGACTTCGGCCATACTGGTCTCGCACCGCGTCTGGCTCATTGGCCAGGTCAAATGCGGCTCGAGCCTCCGGACTGCTGATCAACCGAAAAGCCGCTTCAGCATGGCTGCCCTGCTGAATGGCAGATTGACTCTTTTCAAACTGACAAAGCGAACTTTCCACCACGGAACGCAGCTTCTGGCGACGATCCAGCTTCGCGGTTACCAGAGCGGGTGAATTGTTCCTTTCTGCTCCCCTGAAATGGGGAAGTGAAGGGTCATCATTCAAGACCATTGGATCATAAGCTTTGCCTAAAAAGCCACCAGTTTGCTGATCAGCACGAGCATCTCGACCAGCATCCATCCTTGCGGGAAGTACGATAAATGGCGGCAAACCAGCCCGCTTTTCCTTAAGGTAGCTTGCCACACTCCCGACATATGGTGACTGCCAACCACCTGTTGAATATCGTCCGGTTTGGAGATATTGCCAACCGACATCGTGCAAGGCAGGTGCGGTGTGATAACAACTGCGAATGATCGAAAACTTCTCTGCAATCGCGGCATGCTGAGGCAGAATCTCTGTCAAAAAGATCTCGGGAGAAGCAGTCTGAATTGTGGAAAATGGGCCGCGAATTTCGCGTGGTGCCCCTGGTTTTGGATCGAAGGTATCCAACTGACTGGGAGCACCGAGGTTGCAAATCATGATCACGGATCGGCGATCATTTCCTTGACGACACTCAACACCAGAAGTGACTCGGTCGTTGGTGGAAATGGCTTCCATTGAGATCAGATCAGCGAGGGTAAAACCTCCAGCCCCGAGAGATCCCACCTGGAGAAAGTCCCTGCGGGTGAATCCCATTGCGGGCCGGGCGTATTGATCGTCCGTTAAGGAAAGCATTAGAGACTCCTGATGGATCGATTCAGCTCACGATCAATACAGCCAGTTATGGCGTTTGGTCCAAGTCAAAATTCCGATCAATATTTAGGATAATGAGAACTCACGTAGAGCACATCAACTCTTGTTGATATTTAAAGAGAGCCTGTGCACTCAATGTTTCAAGGATATCTTTTGGAAGTATTGGATTTCCTTCGGATTGAACCGACTGAATCTCGTATTACAAAGACGGGAAACGTGCTGGAAAACAAAAAAGTCAATCCAAAGAGTGTGAAACTTGGCAAAACGGAATCTTTGTGACTTCCCTGAACGAAATGTCTCTGCTAAGATCTCTCTCGAAAGAATGCATGCTGGGCAAGTCTCAGTCTGACCTCATTAGAGGTGAGTTACCTTGATTGGTAACAATGTCTCGTGGTTTGGCTGTCTTGGGTTTGGTGATTTGCTCTCATTTGATGAGAGATTCCCAAAAATTCGGAAGGCGGCCTCCAGTTTCGCACATCATTTTGACGTGTTTTCTATCTAAAGCACCAAAACTGATGGCGAGGTGTAGTCCTGAGCAGTTCCTGCCGCGTTCGATCGTCCCCTGCCATTTTAGCTGGTCATCATCTGATTCCTGAGTGAAGTTTTTCTTCATTTTCGAGTCTTAGATGTTGCAGCAGCTGACAACGGTATCGGTTCGAATGATGGTCCAGACGAATGCTCCCGCACTCGATGCAACACATTACGTTGTCATCGCTGAATCGTAGTGTGGCTTTGGCATTTTCTGCGGGCAACATCGAGTGGGTAGTCATGTGTTCTCACATTTGCGGTAGCAATTGTGGATCACCCGGGGGCCTGAATTTTTGTGAATTGTCCAATCTTTTTGCCAGAACTTAACTTTCGAAATCGAGACCCATGACTGAATTGCCCGCTGAAATCGAAACCACCACGACTTTTGCTGATTTGAACATCAGCCCGCCGATTCTCTCGGCTGTCACTTCTGCCGGATATGTGAATCCGACTCCCATCCAGGCTCGGACGATCCCTCTGTTGATCGAGGGCCGAGATGTCCTTGGTATGGCTCAGACAGGGACTGGAAAGACTGCTGCTTTTGCCATCCCGATGCTGCAGGCCATTGACCTTTCGTCCTCAGCAACGCAGGTGCTCATTCTGGCACCGACCCGTGAGTTGGCGATGCAGGTGGCGGAAGCTTTTGAAAAATATGCTGCCAACCTCAAAGGGTTGCGCGTCGCCGCCATCTATGGTGGTCAGGATTACCAACTCCAGTTCCGCCAGTTGAGCCGTGGTGCCCATGTGATTGTGGGAACCCCTGGCCGAGTGATGGATCATATTCGTCGTGGCTCACTCAAACTCGATTCACTCAAGGGTCTCGTGCTTGATGAAGCCGACGAAATGCTGCGCATGGGGTTCGCCGAAGATGTCGAGTGGATTCTCGAACAGACACCTTCCCAGCGTCAAATTGCACTCTTCAGTGCCACCATGCCTGATTCGATCCGTCGCATCGCGCAGAAACACCTGAAGAATCCTGCCGAAATCACCATCAAGCGTCGTACGGCGACTGCCGAAACGATTCGCCAGCGGTTTATCACCGTGCCACCGTTCCAGAAGGAAGCGGTTCTCGCTCGCATTCTCGAAACGGAACCCATCGACGCTGTCATTATCTTCGTCAAAACCAAGAGTACGACGGTTCCACTTGCTGAGTTTCTCGCCAGCCAGGGCTATCGAACAGCTGCCCTTTCGAGCGATGTCCCTCAAGCTCAACGCGAGCGCATCGTGGAACATCTCAAGTCAGGTCGGCTGGATATCGTCATTGCCACAGATGTCGCTGCCCGCGGACTCGACGTCCAGCGCATCACGCACGTCATCAACTTCGATCTCCCTTCGGATAGCGAAAGCTATGTCCACCGCATTGGACGAACAGGTCGTGCGGGACGTCAGGGCGACACCATCCTCTTCCTGCATCCCCGCGAGCGATTCCAACTCCGTCGCATCGAACAGGTGACTCGTCAGCCCATTGAGCCGATGCAGGTTCCTGCTGCTGCTCAGGTCAACGAACGGCGTATTGAGCGTTTCAAATCCAAAATCAAAACAGCACTCGATCACCGAGATCTGGAAGCGTTCTCTGGTATCATTGAAAGTCTGCAGAAAGAGTCCGATACCCCCATCGAGCAGATTGCCGCTGCCCTGGCTGTGCTGGCTGCTGGCGATGCACCGTTGCTGGTAAAGGACGACATCCGGGATTTCAACTCGATTGAAACTCGAAATCGTGAACCTGCACCCGGGCGTGGCAATCCGCGCTTGGCACGTGCTCAGGATGCCGAGCGCAGCATGCGACCTCGTGGGCGTGAAGCGGGACGCGAAGAACGTGCTCCCCGTTCCGAAGGTCGCTCCTTCCGCCCGATGGAAACCTTCCGCATTCAGGTCGGGCAGATCCATCAGGTCAAGCCAGCGAACATCGTGGGTGCCATTGCCAACGAAACTGGTCTCGACAGTTCATGCATTGGGCGGATCGAGATTTACGATAACTACAGCACTGTCGATCTGCTGGCCGGTATGCCGGACGATGTGTTCCATTCACTCAAAGCCGTCGAAGTGCTGGGCCAGCAGCTCAACATTTCCCGGGCCACAGAGCACCCTGCCAACGAAGAATTTTCCGCTCGGAAATCCAAAGGACGCTTTGACTCCAAGCGAAATCTGAAACCCAATCAGCAGCGATCGTAGATCATCGTTTCACAAACGATCCCCATGATGTAACTCCATCGACTATCGAAAAGTCCGGTCTGGCACGCATCCAGGCCGGACTTTTTTCCATTGATGAGTGAGCTGACGAAAAATGCATCGACAACATTTTTAAGTCGATTTCAGTCGGATGGATTTCGCAAATTCCAGAATCGCTTCACGATGCTGTTGAATGGTGGCCTGGGGTCCGGTGGCTTTAATAAAGAAGTTTGTGTTCTCCAGCGGTAAGACGATGCCAACCATCGCTGCATTGGGGATCACAGCGTTCTCTTTCGCAAAG
>JAIXUU010000339.1 GCA_027483405.1 Planctomyces sp.
CCCAGGCGCCCCAACTGTTCGAGCAGATAGGTTTCAGTGACCGCATGTTTTGTGGCGATGGGAAGTGGATCGGTCGAAGTGAAGACTACTGTCGGCAGACTCGTGCCATCCTGACGATAGAGACGAGCTGAGACTTGCAGAGTTTCGCCAGCTCGAGCCACGACCTGCAGATAGAGTGGCATGCGGGCCAGAGCTTCCGGCCCGGTGAATGTACGGCGAAGCTTTTGAATCAGCTGAGGATCATCGGTTTTCCACAGTTTCTGCTCGGGCGAGATTTTCGAGAAATCGATCGCACCGGTGGCGAACTCCACTTCGACCAGGCCAGCTTCCGCAGTCCCTTCCAATCGTAATGACTGGCCATTCTGCCGAGGTGTAAAAAGTTCGTAGACGCGGCCACCTTGCTCTTCACCTGTGGTGCGGTCGCCATCGAAGACGACTCCATCGCCGCGGCTGAGCGGGCTTTCGAGCCTGAGCAGAATGCGTGGTGGGGCCACGCGCAACACTTTTCCCAGCAGCACACCCCGCTTGCTCGAAGAGAGGCCAGGGACAAGTTCTTTGTGATCGCACCCTTTCAGCCAGCCTGTCGAAAAGCCGCGTGAGAAGCTCAACTCCATTTCGCGTCGAACGTCGGGTGTCCATTGAGGAAGCTCCCCCATGGTGCTGCGATCAATCGCCTCGCGATAATGCCTGGTGATGTTCGCCACATATTCGGGAGTTTTTAAGCGGCCTTCAATTTTGAATGATATCACTCCAGCCTCGATGAGTTCGGGAGTGAGTTCATAAGCAGCCAGATCCTGCGGGCTGAGCAGATAGCGGACATTGCCGAGATCGACATCCTGCCCATCGCAGATCAGTTCGTAGGGTAATCGGCAAGCCTGAGCGCATTGACCTCGATTGGCACTGCGGCCACCCAACGATTCACTCGTCAGGCACTGGCCCGAATAGGCAACGCACAGGGCTCCGTGCACAAAGGCTTCCAGTGGCATATTTGTGGCAGCGTGCAGCTTGCGAATCTCATCGATGGAGAGTTCCCGGGGGAGTACGACCCGGCTGATCCCCAGTTCCTTGGCGACTTCGATGCACTCCGCACTTGTGAGCGTCATTTGGGTTGAAGCGTGGATGGGCAGAGTCGGGCAGATGGCCTGACATAAACGGGCTGCACCTAAATCCTGTAGAAGTACAGCATCGACCCCTGATTCGGCGCAAAGCCTGACAATCGACTCAAACTCTTGAAGCTCTTCGGAAAAGATGAGCGTGTTGAGTGTCACATAGCCACGAACACCACGACTGTGCAGTTCCTGCATGACTTCGGGGAGATCGGTCGTGGCGATATTGGTGGCTCTGGCCCTGGCGTTAAAGCCGCATTGCAGGCCGAAGTAGACAGCCGTGGCGCCATTTTCGATGGCGGCTCGAATGGCTTCGCGGCTGCCTGCCGGTGCGAGCAACTCGGGACGTGAGCCGAGACTTTTGCCAGTTTCATTTCCTGGAGCGGAGAGCAGAGTCACTATCGGAAAGCTTTCTTGTCACGGAACGTCGAATTCGTCCGGGAGAATCATTAGGCGTGGAAAATCGATGTTTCAGTCAATTCCACATGGAATTGCCAGGGGATTGTCAAAGTCTCCGGCATCTGGCGAAAAGAGAGCCCAGCCCAGAACCAGACTGCTCCGGCAATACGCATTGTAACGAATTCCCGACCATGCGGGTGGTGATTCTGTCGTTCTCCGGGAGTGTCAATTGTGGAATTCAATCAGCCGAGTCGTCAAACTCCCCACTTGTGGCCAAAGGGCCTGTCGTCGAATGGATCGTGGGAGAGTTGTATTATGCATAAGTATGTCATCATGGGTGTTCAGGGTTGCGGCAAAGGTACGCAGGCCAAACTCCTCAAGGATGATCTCGATCTTGTGCATATCAGCGTGGGAGATATCTTTCGCTGGCATATTCAGACCCACACCAAGCTGGGTGCGCGAATCAAGCGGCAGATTGCTGAAGGGCAGCTGGTTCCCGACGACACGGTCGAAGACATCATCCGGGCACGACTGGGCGAACACGACTGGAACTACGGCTTTATTCTCGATGGTTTCCCGAGAAATCTTGTGCAGGCGAGGTTCTTTCTCGAGAGCTACGACATTGATGCCGTCATTCATATCGATGTGCCCGATCAGGTGGTTTTTGAACGAGTGCTGGCGCGAAGGCTCTGCAGCAACTGCGGGCTGGATTACAATCTGATTTTCCATCGCCCTGCACAGGACGATGTGTGCGATGTCTGCAATGGCAAGCTCGTTCAGCGGGATGATGACAATCACGACGCCATTCGATCGAGGCTGAACGACTATCGCACGAAAACCGAACCGGCGCTGGAACTCTTCCGCAAAAAGGAACTCGTCATTGATGTTGATGGGCGCCTGACACGCGACGAAATCCAGGCCAACATCCGGGCGGGCCTGGGGATTGCGCCCAAAGTCGATGAGTCAGACAAATCGCATGGTGAATGACTTCAGTGTGAGGTGGCCTGCACGAGTTGCGAGAAGAGCAGACGCAATTCGGGTTGATGTCTGAGTGCGCCGATCAAGGTGTGCTGATCAATTCGCGATTGCCGGAGTTGGCGGGCCAGCGATTCATGATGAATC
>JAIXUU010000172.1 GCA_027483405.1 Planctomyces sp.
AGATCGCCGAAAACTACGCGCTGTCGCATACCGCAGAACGGCTCTACGTGACCGATCTGTGCAAAGCGGCGGGGGTGAGCGAGAGAACCTTGCAGTACGCATTCAAGGAATTGATGGGGATGACTCCGGTGGCCTATTTGACCCGACTTCGATTACATCGGGTACGGCAGGCACTGAGAGCTGCCACTCAAGCTTCAACAACAGTCACGAAAGAGGCGCTGCATTGGGGCTTCTGGCACTTCGGTGACTTTTCCCGAGCGTACAAGGACTGCTTCGGCGAGTTACCATCAGACACTTTGCGACGTCCGTCAGATGCGGGTGTATCGTTATAAATCAGTCGAACTCGTGTTTTTATCCTCGGACTCGTTCGTCCACTGGATCCCAATGAGTTGTTCCGATCAGCCATTGATTGCCATAAAACGAGTAAAGGGAATGTAATGCTACATCGTGAACGATATACATAGTTGCTGACCATGAATTGTTTCACTGTGTGGCACAAGTAGCCAGCCCTTCGGGCGACCTGCTTGTTGAAAGTGCAAGAGGGGTGAATGTTGGCATGATCAGGTGATCGGTCACCTCCACTGAGTGTCGGGACACAGTCGATGACTCAGAGGCAGGAAAACTTTCAGCAAACCAACCGTCAGTCTCACTGACCACTCATGGTTTGACCACAAAGTCGGCTGAGTACAAGCATCAGAGGCCACCATGTGCGTTGCTCATTTCAGAGTTACTTTAAGGCTGGCAAATAACTGAAACCGGTTTTGCCTAGTGCGGGTAATTTCTCCGGTATGACCCACTCACCCCACGCTTTGGTGTCTGAATGGTTCGATTTCGTCTTAAGATCGCATCACTTCTCCTGGTGGCTGCGGGCGTCTTCTCGCTGGTTGCCTGGGGTGATTCCCCACAGACAACCCTGCCATCTCCTCCGCAGTCAGGGCGATTCACTCTCGTTATCAAGTCTGGTGGTTATGACCGGGTGGCTCAAATTCACATTCCCACTGGATACAAGTCTGGCACGAAGCCACCCCTCGTACTTCTTCTGCATGGCGGCGGTGGTAGCGGGACGAGTGCGCTGGATAAGGACGGCTGGGCGGCCAAGGCGGATAAAGAAGGCTTCCTGATCGTTGCACCGGAAGGGCTTGGCGCACTTCCCAAACTGCCAACTAACTTTAGAACAAACCCCGCCCTGTGGAACTCCGGTCAACTTAATACACGCTCGCCACGAACAGCGATTGATGACGTGGCATTCATCCGACAGCTTTTGGACGAGTTGAAGAACCGGCTGCCCTACGATGAGAGCAGGGTTTTTTCCACCGGTCACAGTAATGGAGGCGGAATGACGTTTCGTTTAGCGGCGGAACTCTCGGAACGCTTTTGTGCTATCGGGATGGTTGCTGGACGAATGGTGGTCGATAACCCGAAGCCCACGAAGCCGCTGCCAACGTTGTACATTATCGGGACCACAGACCCTTTGATGCCGCTCGACGGGGGTGAAGTTAAGTCGCCTTGGGGAAATTGGACGAATCGGCCCGTTGTCGAACAACTATCCCGGTGGGCCGAAGCCATCGGATGTGAGGAAGAGCCGAAGGTTCTTTCCGAGAAGGATGACTTGCGCAAGGTCGAGTACCCGTCGAAAGGTAATGGGCCGAAGCTGACGGTTATCTACCTCGAAAGCCACGGCCACCACTGGCCGGGAGGCAAGCAAACGCTTCCCGAAAGCATGATCGGCCCAATCAAGAGCAAGCTCAATGCGACGGATGCGATCTGGGAGTTCTTCAAAACAGCATCCGCCTCGAAAAACTAACTTCGTGGAAAGTTGTCGGCCTCAAAGTCTTCACTCTCAGGTGCGATATGACTCGTCTGCGATACAAAGCCACATTCTTCATCTTGAGCGTCTTGGGCCTGTTTGCTCTTGTCGCCTGGGGCGATTCCCCACAGACAACCCTGCCATCTCCTCCGCAGACGGGTCGATTCACTCTGGTCATCCAGTCGGGCGACTTTGACCGGGTGGCTCATGTCCACATTCCGAAAGGATTCAAGGCCGATTCGAAGCCGCCGTTGGTCCTGGTGCTGCATGGGGCGGGAGGCAGCGGCTCTTATGTCCTCGAAAAGGATGGTTGGGCGGCCAAAGCCGATCAGAAGGGCTTCATTGCCGTGGCACCAGACGGGCTACCGGCTTTCCCTCGACTTCCACCAGCCAGCGGAACAAATCCGGCCATCTGGAACTCCGGGCAGCTCAAGCCGAACTCACCCAGGGGAGCGGTCGACGATGTCGCCTACTTTGGGCAACTTCTCGACCGACTGAGTACGACCATCCCTTACGACGAGCGGCAAGTCTTCGTGGTCGGCCATTCCAATGGAGGCATGATGGCCCACCGATTGGCGAGCGAACTCTCAGAGAGATTCACAGCGATCGGTGCGGTGTCGGGCTTGCTGACGTTGGAAAACCCGCAGCCCAGGAAGCCGCTGCCGACGCTCTGTCTCCTCGGTTCAAAGGACCCGCTCATGCCGATCGACGGCGGCGAGGTCAAATTGCCGTGGGGTACGCGCCAGTACAAGCCCGTTTCCGAGGCCCTCACCAAATGGGCGAAGGCCATCGATTGCGAAGAAGTTCCACAGGTCATCTCCGAGGAGGATCAAGTCCGCCGGGTGGAATACATGTCCAAATCGAACGGCCCCACGCTGACAGTCCTTTATCTGGAAGGACACGGCCATCACTGGCCGGGTTTCAAATCGTCACTACCCGATCAATATGTCGGGCCTTATTCGACCACGTTGAATGCCACGGATACGATTTGGGAGTTCTTCCAGAAGCACTCTCAAAACGTCTCGCCGCAGAAATCGGAGCCAAAGTCCAACGACCGTGATCGCCCCGGCTTGAATTGGACCACACCGGCGATCAAGGCTGAAGGGGTGCAGTACCAGACGTTCGACAGTGCCGCCGTCAAGTCGAAAGTGAGCTACCATATCTATGTGCCCGAAGCCTACGAAAAAGAGAAGGATCGGCGTTTTCCGGTGCTGTACTGGCTGCACGGGACCGGCGGAGGATTGGCCGGCATCAAACCACTCAGCGAGTTCTTTGGCGAAGCCATTCGTGACGAAAAGATCCCACCGATGCTGGTGGTCTTCCCCAACGGACTGGCCAACAGCATGTGGTGTGACTCGAAAGACCAAGCGGTGCCGATGGAAACCGTGCTCATCAAGGAACTGATTCCTCACATTGACAAGACTTTCCGAACCGTTGCCAATCGCGAGGGACGCCTCCTCGAAGGCTTCAGCATGGGCGGCTATGGTGCGGGGCGGTTGGGGTTCATTCACACGGATATGTTCGGCGCGGTTTCGATCCTCGCGGGAGGACCCATGGATCTCGAATTCCAGGGTCCACGGACCAAAACCAATCCTGCCGAACGGGAGCGAATTCTAAAGGACACGTTTGGCGGAAATCTCGATGTCTTCAAGGCGCAAAGCCCATTGACGATCGCCGAGAAACACGCTGCCGCTGTGAGCGGCAAGTTGATCGTTCGTGTGGCCGTTGGTGAACGAGACTTCACGGCGGACCTGAACCGGGCCTACTCCGAACATCTCACGAAGTTGAAGGTCGATCACGAATTGACCGTGGTGCCAGGAGTGGCCCATGAAACATTGCCGCTCCTCAAGGGTCTGGGCGAGGCCAACTGGAGTTTCTACCGTGCGGCGTTCGCAGAAAGATGACGAGCCGCTGCAGACCTCCTTTCTCGAAAGAATGTTCAACGCTTGTGCTGATTCCTGTACTCCAGCAGTTGTCCCCAGGCACCGGGGCCCAGCGGCGACTTTTTCGCTCGGAACCCTTCAGACGCATAGCGTTCGAGGCTTTCCAACGCCTCAATCGTCTTGCAATCCACCAGTTTCTCGGCAACATGCGGCGGTAGCAGCTTCACCCGGATGAGAGCTTCCACCGAGGAATCCGCATTGAAGATGCCTTTCTGGAAGTCCGGGTTGCGAGCCGAAAGAGCCATCCGCAACGATTCCACAACTGCGGGTAGGTCCGCGTCGTCCTGCGGCATCACCGCCGCCAGTGCCGCCAATCCTCGAACTATAATGTAGTGGTACGCTGGCCGGGCATTGTGGGCGTCGGCCCAACGCCCCTGGCGTGGTCCTTCGGTGAGTTGCCCCGGAAGAATACCGAGGTGGGTCTTCTTCCTGGCGGATTCGAGGTACTTCTTGTCGCCCGTAATGCGATAGACCTCAGCCAGCAGGAACACGCTGAAGCTGTTGTAATTCCAGTTCGTCACGACCGGACGTGTGATTGCCCAATCGGCGGCTCGGATCGCTGCTCTCTTGTATTTGTCATCCCTGGTCGCCTCGAATAACTGGACCAGAGCGACACCGGCCACACCGTTGTCGAATTGCAGTCCACCGTCGCTGAAGTCCTCGACAGCCCAGCCATTCTTGACGACCTGATCGAGTTTGCCATCCTTTTCGGCCTGCCGCATGAATCGCTCGGCGACCTCGAAGGGACGGCCTTTGCCATTCCTCACCGCGGGAAAGGGAATCACCCCTGTCCCGGCCTGATCCTGGGACCAAACCAGAAAGTCCCCGGCTTGCGTAGCGATGTTGAGCAGTCGCTCCGCATTGACTTCGTTGATGGTCCTGGCTGCCAGGCAGCCATGGATGATCGTTGCCAACTCTCTGGGCAGGTGGTTTGTTTTCGCTGGATCGAGACCGACCTTCCACCACTTCTGCTTCTCGATAAAGTCGATGTACGGGTCGAAGGCCGTAGGAAGTTCTTGTGGAGTCAGCGGTTTGGCGTGCTGCGGAACTTCTCGGAACTGGTCGGCAACCTCCGGCAAACCCGCCTGGTCGCCGAGCGTCTCAATGGCCTTCTTGGCGAGTCGTCGAACCTCTGCTTCGTCCTCTAGCCTTTGTGCGGCCGACAGTTCCACGCTGAGTGCACGGAGACTGCTTTGCGCAGCTTTGTCCAGCTTCGGCGTGTCCTGAGCCAAAGCCACCAGGGCACCAAGGAGCACAACCAGAATCGAAGTCATGGGACGCATTGGAGAGTCTCTCGGCCAGGAAACATCGGCGTCGGGACGACGATGCCATGTTTGTCTGGCACCCCGTTGTCAAGACTTCCGATTGGTGTTTGCCGATCTGCCGGGGCGGAAATCCCACCATACAAACCACCAGCCGCCCCCATGGTTCCGGCAAGAGCAAAAAAGCCCGGTGTTGTTTCCAACGCCGGGCTCGAAAAGCTTCAAAGATAGTCGGGCTGGCGGGATTTGAACCCACGACCTCTTGCACCCCAAGCAAGCGCGCTAGCCAGGCTGCGCTACAGCCCGATGTCTTTAGCAAAGCCCATTTAAACATCATTTTCATGATGCCTGCTGGCTTTGGAGACTCATGGGTTATCGCAGCCGGGGGGGAATTTTGCAAGTCCGGCGGAGGATTGCCCGACTGCCAGGCTTGACCACTGCGTTCCCGAACCTTTTACCGAGTGCCAAATTCTGATGGGCGTGAGGTTTGCGGCATAACTGCACTTGGTTCTGCCAGAAATCTGGCAGGGGTGACGAAATCGGCCCGGCGGCCTAACACCAGCCATTGTTTCTGCGGAAATTCGGGAGTCGGAGCGACCGGTTGGCGTGAGATGAGCTTCCATGAAAAGGGGAGTCGCCGGCTTTGATGTTCGCTTTCCATGAAGCAGAAGACGTGATGCCGGAGATCGAGTGTCTCGTGGTCTTCGGGCCAGGGCTGCCTGGGCAGAAGCTGGTTGAACTTGAGCAGGACGTCGGCCCGGATGGATCCCAGGCTGATTTCCGGCATCTGTCCCGCCAGCGGCCTGGGAATGGCAAGTGGTGGGGTTGTGGCTAATGGTGCCGGCACCAGACTTGCCCGGATGGGTGGTGCAATCGAAAGCGTCATCAGGAGTGCGGTGGCTCCCATGGCCCATAATCCCTGATGAGGATGCCGACCGAGTGACCGCATGATGACGATCGAGAGACACACCATGGCGATGGTTGACCAGACGAGCGTTTCCCACGGGATATGGGCAGTTTTTTCGGGGAGGACTCCTCGAAGTGCCATGGCAAGGCCCATGCCGACGAAGCTGACGATGACTGTTCCCTGCAGGAATGTGGGCCAGATGAACTGCCAGTCGCTTGTGGGAAAGGATTCGACCGATCGCTGCACAACGATGGCGGTTAATACAGTGATTCCAGGCAGAAGGAGGAGTGCAGCGGAGGGTGTGCAGCGGGGATCAACCCACATGAGTGCCCCGGGGATCAGCAGGCAGACACTGATGAACTGGACAGCGGGCCGGGCGTCGCCCAGATGGCGGCGGAAGTCGGCAAAGAGATAGACCACGAGCAAAAGACCCCATGGCAACAAGATGGTGCAGGCCACCAGGAGCGGGAAGGTCACGAGATGCTCGACCAGCGACCATAATGGGTTGGCAGTTCCCAAGGGAGAAGCCCCCGCCCACCAGGGATTAATGCCTGTGATTGAAAGGTAGGTCAGCACCCAGGAAGCTGTCAGCCCGATGCAGCCCAGTAGACCAGCCAGATGCCCGAATGTGAGGGCGTACTCTTCTTTGCGGCGGAGAATCAGGTAGCAGATCAGGCTGCTGGCAAAGACGAGAGCGGGGAACAATCCACTGGATAGAATTGCCAGTGTGAGGGCGAAGTAGGGAACGACCCATTGAATCAGATCGGGCCAGTCGTGCAGCCAGCCAATGTGCCAGCTGAAGAGTGCCAGCGAGAGGAAGAAAGCCGCGATGGGCAAAGCGGTGCCGCTGCCCAGTTGCATCTGGACGCCGACGGTGGTGAGGAACATCAGGCCGGCACCCAGACTGCCGACTGTTCCCATGAACTGGCGGCAATAGGCGTAAAGCAACTGGCCAGTCAGCCAGAAGGCGATCAGCGAGGGAAGTCTGATCGACCAGGCATCGACATCGCCCTGAACGGTGGAAATCAGGGCGACCAGCCAGACTTGCAGCGGCGCCAGTTGGGGAACGGGAACATCCTGACAACGAGAAACGACCCATTCCTGGGAGAGCAGCATTTCGAGGGCAGCTCGGCCAACTGTCGCTTCGGCCATTGATAACGGTGTGACCAAGGGAGCGAGACATAACATCGCCAGTGAAAGAATACCGAGTGACCAGCATTCCACTTCGAGCCACCAGGGAGTTTTGCGGGCTGAGAGAAATGCCCACGGAGGAACTTCAAGTTCGAGCGGAAGTTGACCTATGGCCATGGTACGCATCCTTGCGAATCAATTCTTTTTCGAGGAAAGCACAGGGGTGGCCTGTGAAAGTTTTTTCGTTTGGGGCTGATCCCTCAGCATGCAGGTTATACGTTTTCCTGGAAATCACAGCGAGGTGCGCGTTGCAGAGACATGCTTGCCCAGAGCTCCAAGCATGGCACTGCAGACAATCCACAGAACGCCACGATATCCCAAGATTTGCATTGTAGCGAATTTACCGAATTTAAGGCAAAAGTTTCTCTCGTGAACCTGTGGCCAGGTCGGTCAATTGCCACAAATCGAGAGAGATCGATAAGAGTCGTTTGCTGGTTGTCGATCTCGACGTAGTCTTTGAGCAACAGCGAGCACATCCAGAATTCGGGAAGAGTTCTCTGCTTCATGACTCGGCTTCATCACGTAGCAACAGTGACACGGAGATCGTGTTCACTGGAGGATTGATCAAGTGCTCGAGGTGTCAGTTATTTCCCCAAATGCTGGTAGAAGACTGCCGGCTGAAAAGTTTTAACGGTACTCACCATGACGAAGAATCTCAGTGGGAATCTGGAAGCCTCCCGAGTGACCAAGTCGCTCTTCAGACTGAAATCTCTGGCGGAGAGGCTGCCTGCTGTTGACCAGTTGAACAAGGGGATTGAATCGCGATTGCAGGCTGCCAGTTCTCATTCTGTTGCGTTTCAAAAGGGCCGGGAAGAAGGTGTTCCAGAGATGACAGGGGCACCTGAGAGAATGCCTCCGGCTGATGCCCAGAGACTCGAACAATTGCATGGGATTGCACCGGAACAAGTTGTTTCGACTGTGGAATACAACCCATTTCCATCTCATAACGATCCTTTTGCGGCCTCGCATTTCGCTCCCAGACAGGATGACGAGAGCGAAAGACGACAGGATTGGCGGATTGATCTTTCGATTAAGGTTTCGGTGCTGCGAGTCAGCAAAGAGAGGCTGCCTTTACCACAGATTCTGGATGACATGCTGACGCATCATGGTTCGCCGGGTGAGGCACTCGATGTGAGTTTTAGTGGCTGCGCGGTCGCCGTTCCGATCCGCTGGCTCCCTGGAGAACGACTCGTCATCCGGTTAATGGCTGCGCAAACAGCGATGGGAGCGATTGATGCTGTCGCGATTGTGGTGAGAGCCACCGATCTAGGTCGCGGCAGGTTCAAGCTGGTCTGCCGGTTTCAGGCACCGATGACAGCTTCTCAGCTTGAGCGACTCTCGTGGTCGGCCCAAGATCCGTGGTC
>JAIXUU010000160.1 GCA_027483405.1 Planctomyces sp.
TCACTGACAGGTACGAGCCTTTGATAGAGTCGAATCGTCTGATCTGCGATCAATGTGGAAGTAAATTCCTCTTCTACTAGACGACGTCCACCTTGTCCGAAGGTTTGACGTATCTCAGGATGCGATAGTGCGAAATGTATTGCTTCTGCTAAAGCGGTACTCTCTTTAATGGGTATCAACCAGCCATTGATCCCAGGGCGGCAAATTTCCCGGCAGCCGCGGATATCTGTTGTGACAATCGCCCTGCCGCAAGCCGCAGCTTCCAGAAGTACCTTTGGTAGCCCCTCTCCATAGAAGCTGGGGAGGCACACAAGTTGCGCCTGGCTGAAAACGGTTTGCATATCTGACTGGTGTTCCCACCATTCAATGACGCCATCTCGTTTCCATGCCCGCACCTGCGATTCGAGTACATGCTCAGGATTGTCTGTATCTGTCCGCCCCACCAGCACAAAACGACTTTCGCAACCCTTAGATCTTAGTAACTGAGCAGCATCCACAAATTGCTGCACGCCTTTAGACCACAGCATGCGGCAGGCCATGACAACAATCGATGGCTGCACAGGTTCAGGTACTGGGTGAAAGAGTTCGATATCAACGCCCGCGCCTCGGATCAAACAGATATCCGCTTGTCGAACGATCCCGGAATCGACCAACTCACGCTCGTCATCACTATTCTGAACGATGACTGGTGCCCGAAGCCCCAAAAAACAACCTCGCAGGATCGTCCGGATGGCGGTGCGTCCCAACGCGGCCTTCCATCCCTTCGCGGCGAAGACATAACCCAGTCCTGCAAACGCATTGACGATGTGCGGCACTCCCGCCAAACGAGCGGCCAATGTACCCAGCACCACATTTTTTAATGCGACGTTATGTACAAGGTCGGGTTGAAGCTCGCGCAGAATTTTCGCCAACCGGGTAACGACACGCAGATTGCTGAAGGGATCGATCGAACGTCTGGGGCATGCAAACGAGATCACACGAATCCCTTCGGATTCGATTTTCTCTTGATAAGTGCTGGTACGTGTCACCAGAGAAACGCGGTAGCCAGCTGCCATCGCCGCCCTGGCCAGATGCAGGCGGTGCGACCAGAAATACCAGTCTTCACTGATGAGATAAACCAGATGTGGCTGCGTCACGTCATGCGGCCCGTTCATGGAGGGAAGAGTTGGCCGACTTGGTGGCCGTCAACAGAAATCCTGTCGTTGCCGATGGTGTTCGATGCCCCCGCTGCAAACTCCCCGGCAATCGTGCCAGCAGGTGATTGGCCAGCCGCAAAGGGGCAAACAACCACCCGGGCGAAGCTGTCGAACAAAGATCGGAAACCACATGCAGGCGATGTCCGTGAGAAATAATCTCGACGTTATCGAACTCTTTAAAGAGCGATTCGAGGCAATGCCGGGTGGGTCGCCAGAAGTCGTAAGGGTCGCCATGCTGATGAAACATGAACGGGACAGAAAGCACCACACGACCGCCCGGCTTGAGCACGCGCGTGATCTGCGAACAGAGTGTGAATGGATCCGCAATGTGTTCCATACATTCGGTGGCTACGACACAGTCAAAGCGTCCGTCTTCGAAGGGCATACTGAGGACATCGGCCACCACGTCCGTCACGCCGGGAACTTCTTCGATATCGAGGCAGACATACTCCTGGGCGCCCTGGAACAGATGCCGGTAAGGATCATGCCCCGCCCCGCAGATCAGGACCGATTTGCAGGCTGAAAGATCCAGCTGCCGCAACGACTTCTCCAGCAGCAACCGCCGCGAAGTCGGCAACATCTGACGCACCCAGTGCCGGGGATTGAGGAGAGAGTGACGTATATTCATTATATAAAACCTTAGTATCAATCCATGAGAAATACTCATTGCATTTAAGAGTTCACATTCGTTATCACTTCGCGCCAGGAATCAATATGCTGCATGGTTGTTGCCTCGATGCCGAACTCATGCACAATCCGCTCGCGACATGATTCGCCCAATTCCAGCCTGGAATCTTCACTTTTAGATACAAACTCAAGCATCGCTTCCTGAAGTTTATCAACACTGTGTTTTGGTACAACGACTCCACAGTCGCCTACGACAAAGCTGGAACCTCCTGTATTGCTGACAATACAGGGAACTCCACATGCCATAGCCTCGCCAATACTGTTGGGAAATCCTTCGTCAACATTCGACATCAGGACTCCGACATCGAGACTCATCTGAATCGACTTCACATCGCTGCGAGGTTGTAAAAAGTGAAAGTGCGAACGGTGTTCACAATCTTTAAGGATCTCCTGAAACACAGGATCATCCGCAGAAATACCATGGCCGAACAGGACAAACTTGGCATTTGAAACCTGAGCACAAGTCAGAACGGCTGCCCGAAGGAATGTCTCGTGATCTTTTGACTTATGCCGCCTGGCAACCATTCCAAAGAGAATCTCATCTTTCGCAACCTGCAATTCTTCACGCACCTGTTTTCGAACCAGAGGATCCGAACGGAACAGATCAGAATCGAAGCCATTAGGAATCATCTTGAGTTTATCTTTAGGATATTTCAGCCGTTCATGAGTTAAGAGGACCGAGGGTGAATTTCCAATGATGAGCGATGGAAACCACCGCGAAACAGAGGCACAAAGAAACCGAAAGAAGCGCGCCGTTCTCCCCGCGATGTCATCGCCAGCGGCGGTACGGAGATTCCAGACAACGGGCACCTTTCTTGCGACACATTTGGTCAGAAGGCCGCCAAAAAAATCAGACTGATAAAGCCATGTCACAACCACGTCGGGTTGAAAGGAAAGAAACAAACGAGTCAAACGAACTGGTCCACAAATCGCACCAAACAGGCCATCCATACCCAGGCACTCGACTGTGTTATCACACTTTCGGAATTCTTCTGCCAGCGGTCCGCGAGCGGTCAACGAGACAATGCATGACTCAATACCAAGCCTGCGTGAGAAATGCACGATCTTCTGCATCGCTCGCTGAGCTCCACCGAGTTCAAGGCTATTTATTATATGAATAACTTTCATAAGTTATCTGCAGCCAAACCTCATGTAGGAAGAATTCTCAATGTGTATATGAATGCAAAAACACTAGAAACTAAAATCTAAATAGTAAAAAGCATGAAGATTAATGAAAATGGTTGATAATGGAAAATGTCTTATGCCGCTCTGGCTCTACTGCAATTATCCATTATCTCAAAGTATCGATTCGAGGCCGTTGTTTCATCAAAAAGATCGCGTGCAATGCTAACTGCCCTATCTGGAAGTGGGTCAAACCATTCGCTCTCCCAAGAATCAAGAGAGTCTACGATTCTTGATTCAAGGCCAACTTGCGTAAGCATTTCATCAACACCACCAGGGATTCGAAGTGCGATTAGAGGGCACTCGGAGGCAATCGCCTCAACCAGAATGTTGGGCATATTCTCGTATTCAGAACATAACAGGAACAGATCGGCATGTCCCATCCATTTCCACGGATTACTGTCAAAGCCAACAAAGTGGGTGCAATTCAGCAGTCCAAGGCTTCTTGCCAGATCCTTTAGTGCGTCTTCTTCCTCGCCTTGCCCTACGATTGTAAGTGTGCTTCCAGGGTACTTTATAAGCAGGGACGGGAAAGCACGAATTGCGCGAGCAAAAGCCTTAACTTTAGCGAGGCGGCCAACTAATAAAATTCGTTTGCCTGTCGCCTCTCTCTCCGAACGAGGTGGAAATGGATCTTTCTCATATCGAATTGAACTCGTGATGTGTCGAAATGAAACGGGGTTATAAACAACTTGAATCTTAGATTTGTCAACGCGACCATGACTTAAGACACTATCAACGGCTCCATTTGACTCACATACTATGTGGTCTAGCTTGGGATACCCCCATGACACAAGTGTTTGTAATAGGTGTTTCTTGATTGGTCCAATACATTCTTCCACAGAATCATCTGAGAAAATATGATTTAGTGGGCTTGTTTCTCGCCCAATCACAGGTATATGCAAGGGGATGAACCCTCTGATAAGTCCGCACAATGCATTCACATGCGTACCTATTGTCAGAATCACATCTGGACGAATGCGTGACACAGTGGAGACAAATTGCGGAAGGGCATATAGTGCCCGACTGCAATTCAAGTCGATTACTCTGATCTCAGAGGAAAGGCTTTCACGAAGCGGGCCTTTGGCATTGCTGGCGACAAGAATGACTTCATTGCCTGAGGCCGCAAAAGCATTCGCTAGATTGCATGCAACTCGCTCAGCCCCTCCTACCCTTAGAGTTGACACAAAACACAAGACACGCATTATGCAATCCTGAATGAAATGGCTTTAACGACAGTAGTGCATGGGAAACTCTAGGAATGTTACAGTATGCAGTTCATGGGGCAACAGTTGTGTATCACCATGAAGTCTAGTGATAATCAATACCGATGGAATGCAACTACTGGGAGTTGCGATTCGTTGTTGAGTCTATGTGAGTACGGATAGTATCTTCTTCTCTCTCTAAGAATGCGCTCGTCTATATGGAGTGCCGACAGCGAACCTTTTCGGTACAAGCTGATTAAGCATATGAGTCCGTTGAATTCTAAGAATGAATACAGTGAGGTGAACTGCACTCTATGACGGGGTCCCCTCAATTCCTCGACAGCTCCATAAAAGGCAATGAAAAGTACGGCTGCATATAAAATCACCCTCCATCTTCTGTCGCAATGCTTCCAGGCGACAGCAGATCCGACAAATGCTAAGGGAATAAGAAGCCATTGTTGTGTGGCTGCAAGAACCAAGAAAGAGTATTCATCAACAATGCCCCAGGGTCTGGGTGTCAGCATAAACTGAACTGATCCATTAAGGATCTGTGCTGGTTGAAGATAAATTCCCGCCATGCTCGCAAGCTTAAATGCGTAAGGTGTCGCGAAAAGTGAGGCGGTTACACATAGAAACTTCCACCGAAATGATAGAGTCGAAAGAATATGAATGGCGAGTGCCGATGCAATAATTGCTGGTACATAGCTTCGGAGCGATGCTAATAGAATGGCTGATAACACTCCCATGGCTATTGAGAGGGCTTGGCGTTTCGAAATTAGTGCCATTCCGCAGTTTAGCATTGCGAGAATACAAGTTTCGACCAGAGTCTCCTTCAGGTTTAACATCGCTGTCCATGTGAAGTAATGTAAATGGCATTCGCGGCATATTCGCGCTGCTGAATGCCATTTTTGTGCAAACCCAACTCTTTCAAGAAGTTGCGAGTAAAGCTCACCTCCGACAAATCCAATAATGATATTGATAAACACTGTGGCATAGTAGTTATGTCCAAATGCTTCAATGCATCCGGCGTTCAGGCCATTGTATACATAATGTTCACTGCCAACAATGTCTTGCAGCTTTTGACGAGCGTCCTGATTCCACAGAAGCTCAATCGTACTGAAGCCACTGTTCAGATACTTTTCACCTGTGTTCAGGTAGTTTAGATCGTCAAGCAGGGTCCATTGTTTTCCCCACCAGCCTGCAAAATATGAGTATGAAACGAGAATTCTTGCAGAAACAATTCCTATGGCAATTGATGTGGGCATTCTCACGGCTAACAGCACGACGCCGATTAGCCATGTGACGACTGAAAGCAGTTCAAGAGTTGTTATTTCCATCACTGCCTGTCGGCTTTCTTGGTCTTACAAACGCTATATTTCCAAGGTATTTGCATTTATGAAGCCCTTCGTACCATTCTCTTGGCAATACCTTTGATGTCGTTAAAGACGCTATTCCATTGTGATAATACACTTGACATCGAGTAGGTGTACCGGACATGAAGTGACTGGTCTGAATACTTTCGTCGCAAATCAGTCGAAGACATTACCTTGACGAGGCCAGCGGTCATTGCCTCAATGTCACCCACTGGCACCAGCTCGCCACATAAGCCGTTCTTCATAATTTCTGAAGGACCACTTCGGCAATCCGTACAAACTGGACAGAGCCCAACCGCCATTGCTTCTAGCAAAGAGTTCGGGAAGCCTTCATATTGTGATGACATCGCGAAAACTGAACAGGACTTCAGAACTCCAAAGACGTCGGTGGTGCGGCCATGAAAGGTAACAGTGCTCTGTATGCCCAAGTCTTCGCATTGACGTAATAAGGGCTTATGCTCTGGGCCGTCTCCAACGATGTCAAGTGTCCAGTCTGGTACGATTTGTGCTGCTTTACTGAATGCTGTGATCAGGTGATTCACCTGCTTATGTTCAACCAATCTGGAGGTAGAAATTATCTTCTTTGCATCAATAGATGCGACCGGATACTCGTTCTCTGGTAGAGGGTTTCCAATAGAGTATACATTTGAATTTGGGAACTGCTTACAGGCCCATTGTTTTACAGATTCGGTCTGAACAACAATTGCTGCTGAATAAGGATACAAGAGTTGCCGTGCAATCGACCACGCACGGTTAATTGGGATCTCTCTAGGGTCATTCCGTTCTGTGGCGATTACCGGAATAGAAGTGCCCATCATAGCCGCAATGCAAGTCACGCTTGTAATGTCGCCAAAGGCGACCACAACATCCGGTTGGAGTGATAACAAGTGTTCTCTTAGTCGTTGTACTCTTCGGCACACCCTCGTTATTGCTGTACCACAAGTGAGTCTCGGTGATAGATCATGTCGAATCACAGCCTCTGGTAATTTGTAGAAGTCACTTTCGGCAGGAAAGAAGGTTGTGATTGTCATTTGGTGGTCTTGCTCACGCCAGCCCTTGGCGAGCCGTAGAGCAACATTTTCTGTGCCACCTTGCTGCAATGAGCTTATGACAATGGCGATCCGCATTTTTCCGTTCCTGTCTGGATTACGCAGCGACTCTTGCTGGTGTCGGTGCCTTGAGTTTCTCTGGTGTTCTGTAGCGTTTGGGAATCTCCAAGCAAATGATCAAAGCAGTCATTATAAAGGCATGCAGAAGCTGTGTCAGAAGAATGGCGATCGGTATTCCTGCAGTTGAAAAACTAGAAACCATTAATGTACTGATCAGCATCCCCGTCGGGACAGAAATCATGCATGAGAATAGTATGTATCTGTTGGTGTTCAGCGCAGAAGCTACGCGGGAGCATAAATGTGTCAGGATGAAGCCTGGGAGGCACCATGCCATGAATGCTTGTATCGATGCTATTTCTGCTGTGCTCTCTGGGGGAAAGGCTCCTCTTTCAAAGATTAATCTTGTTATTTCTAACGAATGGGAGCTTAGGGTGTATGCAAGAATTGAAGAACCGGTTGCACAAACGATTGACCATGTCAGCCATTGAACAATAAAGGGTCGTATTTCATCTTCTTTGTTCAGTGATCTGACTGCCTGGGGGTAATACACTCTATCGATAAGGGGCGTGCTGCAGGATGATGCCGCGGAGAACAGCTTAGAACCTAAAGCCAGAGACGTTATGCTCCCAGGCCCGATTTGGCCGACAAGAATGTTGTGCCAGACGGGTGATGCAGAATGAATGAAAGATGCACCAGACAGAGAAAGCATCTTTTTGACCAATATCGTATCGAACTTAGAGAGTTTTGTGAGCAGGTCACCTATCGTTGCATACTTGCTCAACAGGCAGAAGTTTATGCACGCTTCAAACAGGGACCCAACAAGCAATGCGTAAGCAATGATTCGCGCATCGGAAGTATTGCTGATCGTTATAACGCTTGCGATGACACATAATGGCGAGACTGCCGTCGTTGCCATTGCTATTCTCGCGAAGCCTTTGGCTGACAGGAGTGAGGATATAAAGGTATTGATACCGGCGACCAGTACCCAGGGGGCCATTATTGTGCCGAGCGCGAGGCATTGCTGTACTCGAATCCCTGTTTGGAGGCGATCCATGATCATGCAGAAGGTGAGCATGCCGCTCCAGCAGAGCATTACTGCCATCAAGAGCATCAATACAGCTGTTTTCACACTATTCAATAATGCTTTCGATTCACTTGGATCGCCATTTTTGCGGACGATTTCGGCAATATGAGGAATCGCGCTTGTTGCGAGAGCTGCGGCAATACAATTAAAGACGATGTTTGCCAGAGGCATGGCGGCGTAAAAGTAGTCAAGCGTCTGACTCACTCCGAACGATCTGGCGATGAAGATCTCTCTACTCAAGCCGATGAGGCGGCATATCAGAGTAATGAAAAGAAAGCTTCCTAAGCCATGAACAATTCTGAGTATACGAATCAATGGGACTGTCATTGTTCGTCGTCTGAGCCTGTGAGTTGATTGGTCGGCTATTTAGAATGATATGTGTTACCTGGCTGTCTGCCTGCGACACAACGTTGGTAATGGCTAGTTTACAGCACATCTGCAATCTTGCCGTTTGGCGCGGTTGGAGATGTCTTCTGGCTGTAGATGCCACTGTGTTTGGCTGTTCAACACAGTCAAACTGCAAGGAGAAATCACTTTGCTTGATTACTCTCACCACTCACGCGTAATGTGCCGCCGGTGGGGAGGGTTCCTAGCCATTGGTGGCAGAGGGGGGCGCAGTGTAGGCCGGGGCGGGCTTCCATGCCGTATTCCTGTTCAAAAATGATCGCTAAATCGTGCGGCGAGAATCCTTCCGCCGTCACGCTCAAAATGTTCACACTCGGACTGTCCGGCAAAATTAGCCGAATTCCGGGAAATGTGGAAAGAGCAATTTGCCAGCCTAAGCGTGAAAATTGCTCGCGCTCTTGAATTTCCTTCAATGATTGCCCGGCTAACCAATCCAGGGCGGCGGAAAGTCCGGCGATGCCGGGAAGATTCTGATTGCCGGCTTCGAACCTGGCGGGCCCTGCGGTGGGTGGGGCGAGATCTTCGCTAGCGAGGCCAGTGCCGCCCAGTCGCCAGGGGGAAATTTCTTCATCAAGACCCGCTCGAACGTAGAGCAGGCCGGTTCCCAGAGGGCCCTTCAAGCCTTTGTGCCCCGCCATGGCAAGGATATCCACAGGCTGGGAAGACATGTCCAGCGGGAGAATCCCGGCGGTTTGCGCGGCGTCCACAAGATAGATAACGCCCGCTTCGCGGCAAATGGTGCCCAGGTCGTCGATGGGCTGGATAACGCCTGTCACGTTGCTGGCGTGGGTGGTGATGACGAGCCGGGTGTTGGGCCTGAGTGCAGCGCGGAGATCGGTGGGTTCAATCCAGCCTTGAGGGTTGGGAGTGAGCAGGGTCTGGGTGATGCCCAGGGTTTGTTCGAGCCAGGCCAGGGGGCGGAGGACGGAATTGTGCTCGAGCAGGGTGGTGACGACGTGGTCGCCGGGCTTGAGCAAGCCGCGAATGGCGAGATTGAGACTATCGGTGCAGTTGAGGGTGAAGACAAAGCGATCGGGGGGAGCATTGAAGAACCGACTGACTTTGAGGCGGCACTGATCGATGATCGATTGAGCTTCGAGAGCCGAGCGGTAGGTGCCTCGGCCGGCTGCAGCCCCGCATTCGGTGAGGTACTTGAGCATGGCTTCGGCGACACCGGGGGCTTTGGGGAAGCTGGTGGCGGCGTTGTCGCAGTAGAGTCGGGGCATGGGGGGGAGTTGCAGGTTGGTGTTTGGTATTTGGCGTTTGAATCCACGAGGCATTGGTCGAATGCCGAACATCAACTGCCAAATATCATCTCTGTAAAATAGAAAACGCCGCAGTCACTGGCCAGTGACTGCGGCGGGCGAGGATTTGCGACGGATCCTCGTCAGGTGGTGATTTTGATTTCCTGCGGCCTGGGCGACGTGGATCGGAGTTCTGGTCGATCAGGTCAGGAATCGAATCGGGAGTACCTGGTTTTTACATGTGTGGGGTTTTCACTTGTGCAGGGTTAGTCGATTTCGACGCCCAGCAACTCTTCTTCTTCTTCCTGGATCACGATGCGAGGTGTCACCATGAGCATGAGACTCTCGGTTTCGCGGCCCACACCGGAGTTCTTGAACAACCGGCTGACGTAAGGAATCTTGTTGAGGATGGGGACACCGGCCATGTTGCGTCCTTCGCGGAGTCGCTTCACGCCACCGAGGAGAACGGTTCCACCATCGGGCACACTCACGGTAGTAAGAACAGTGACCTGTTCGACCACGGGGAGCTGAACCACCTGGGCAGGCTGCTGAACCTGACCGTTCTGGTTGTTGCCACCCTGGTTGTTACCGTTCTGGTTGACCTGGCCCATGGTGACACGGCTGGCCTGGTTGGCAATCGGGGCAGAGCCACCGAAGCCACCGATACCACCGAAACCTAAATTCTGTCCGCCCCCGTTTTGCTGAGCACCACCGGCCTGGACACCACCGAAGGCCTGGCCGCCACCACCGCCTGCCTGGGCCTGGTTACCGGTGACACCACTGGCTGTCGAGAAGGTCTGGACATCGGTGATGCTGGTGAAGTTGGGGATGATTGTCAGTCGGACGTAACGACGGTCGGCGGAGATCACGGCGGTGACCGTCAGGCTCACACCTTCGGGGAACTGCTGAATCTGTGGCGTCTGGATGGCAGCACCGACACCGACTGTCGTGTTGTAACCGGTCACGAAGAAGCGGTTGACTGTATCGGAGACGGTGGCTGTCTGGCCGTTGAACAGAGTCAACTTGGGGGCAAACAGCAGGTTGCTGCGGCTATCGCCTTGAGCGGCCTGGATGAAGAAGAACGCTTCGAGGTCACTCAGGATGGCCAGACCTGTGGTGATACCGGCCGTGGGGTCAAATCCACCAAAGTCGGGCACACCGATATCGAACGATCCTTGACGGAAGGGGATATCGAGGTCGGGTGTGAAGCTGTTCTGGCTGCCCAGACCAACAATTGTGCCACCCTTCTGATAGCTGCTTCGCTGAATGGTGTTTCTGCGAGGTTGTGTGCCGAACAGACCTGCACCTTGCTGAGCCTGCTGACCGGCTGTACCTGCAGTTCCTGCTGTACCTGTAGTGCCTGCAGTTCCTGCAGTTCCAGCCTGTGCAGTACTGGTGGCAGCACCTTGTGTGGGCAACTGCACGGCACCGAATGGTGGTAATGGCAGGCCCAGGTTGTCTGTTTCCGGGCCACCAACTGTCGAGTTGACGTTGAAGTCGAAATCGACACCGATACGTTCGAAGAAGCTGTCGCTGACTGTCACGAAGCGGACTTCCACCGTCACTTGAAGATCCTGCAACCGGCGGAGCTGCTTGAGCAGATCGGTGATTTCTTCATGGACGGCCTGGGTCTGGCGGATGACGAGCGAGAGTGTGGTTTCGAATCGCTGAATCGATGCCGGTCCACCGACCTGTTCCCAGCTATCGGGAGCGATGGTGCGGGTGATCAGTTCGATCAGTGTGTCGTAGTCGGTACTTTGCGTTGGCTGTTGTGGAGCACGTGGATTGCTGCCCACCTGATTCAGGCCACCAGCAACGTTTGGTGCCACCTGAGCCATCGACTGGCCACCCATGCCGCCCATCCCGGCGGGGACAGACATCATGCTGCCGGCTGCCTGGTTGAGGCTGCCGTTACGAGGATCAACATTGTTCATGCCGACACCCACACCTGTGGCGAAGTTAGGAATTGGAACCACGAGGTCGGCGACCGGGTAGGTTACAGCAATCATCTGCCCCTGCTGACGCAGACGGCTGGTGATTTTGAGAACGTCGTCCTGAATCATGTAAGCGAGGTTAAAGCGTTCGAGAATCAGGTTCAGCACGCTCTTCAGAGGAATGCCATCAACATCGATGCTGACGAGAGCGTCTGTGGTCGCCCCTTCTTCTTCGACGCCGCGAGGATCGATCACAATGTTGATATCCGTCATGGCGGAGATCTTCTTGATGACTTCACCCAGGGGGACGTTGTCTTCGTGCAGGGAGACAGCCCGGTTCAGGCTTTCCTGGATCTTGAGTTCGGCATCGGTTCGCTTGCGGTTATCAGTCCCGAATTTCGAACGTCGAGCTGACAGATCCTTCCAGTTTTCTGGGTAGGCCACCGGGTTTTCATCGCCCACGTTGACGAGCATGGCCTGCTCGACATCGTTGAACATTTTCCAGTGAGATTCGTCTTTACGATCTTTGAGCTGAGCGTTGATCTCGTTGCGGCGAGCATAGCGAGACTTGTAGATCAAAGTTTCGGAAGTGGGTTCGCTGGGGTTGAGTTCTTTAGCCTTCTTGGCAACGACTTCGGCTTCGGCGAATCGCTTCTGCTTGAAGAGTTCGTTGAATTCTTCGACCAGCTTGGCATATTCCTGCTCGATACGGATCTTGGTTTCGGTCGAACCCTTGATGCGAGCGAGCACTTCTTCATTGTGACGCTTCTGATCAAGGTTTGGCTTACGCTGTTCAATCTCGTTGGTGAGCGAAACGCGAGTCTTGCCCAAAGAGGATTGCAGTTGAGCCATCGATTCTGGTGAAAGCTCGGAGCTTTCGATGGTGGCCAACTGGCGATCAATCATCTGGAGAGCAGTTTCGGGATCTTTCTCGCGAAGCTGCTCAGCCTTGAAGATGGTGCTCAAAGTTTCTGTGCGTAGACGATCAAACTGGAGCGACTTGGCCTTGGCGGCGTCATCAATCACGCCACCTTCGGTCAAAGCTGGGCCACTTTCGGTCTGATGGTTCACCATCTGGACATCTCGGCCACCCTTAGGTGCGAGTTCCCGCATGTAATCCCGCAATCGCTGAGCGCGGAAGCGATCGAGCTTCTGGCCAGATTCGTAAGCCTGGCTGAAAGCCTGGTAGGCCGCTTCGCGATTGCCGCGATTGAGTTCGAACATGCCACGGTTATAGAGATCGATGGCAGAAAGTCCCTGAGCAGCAGCAATCGGGGCTGGTGCCTGAGGGTCATCTTCCCAGGCGGAAGCTGCCGGAGTCCGATCAGCTCGTGCCAGATCGACGGCAGCAGACTTGGTTTCACCGGCTGGCACTGTGGCACCTGCGGGTTGAACCTTGGTGCGGCTGGCCATCATAGTGGCGGATTCGGCTTCGATATCGGCGAGAACCGCATCAGGAGTGTCAGCAAAGACTTCGTAAGCGATGTTCATCGCTTCTGCTTTGGTGGCCAGAGCGCGAGCCTTCTCAACCTGACCTGCAGCCAGTGCATTGCGAGCCTGCTTCAGCAGTTCAGAAGCTTCCGTGCGGGCCTTGATGACGGCGGGATCTTGATCAGCGACGGTAGCACCACTGGCGGCATTGTTGCCCCGTGTGGCCATACGAGCGGCATCGGCAATCACGATCTCCGGACGATCTTCGAAGAGCTGGTAAGTCACTTTGTTGGCACTGGCCAGCTTTTCTGCGTCCATGGCCTTACGGCGAGCCTCTTCAATCAGTCCACCCTTCAAAGCCGAACGAGCTTCGACCAGCAACTGGGTGACCTGTGCTTTGGCAGCGTTATCGGCGTTGGACTTGGGGGCATCCTGGGCAGCAGAAGCCTGGGCGATTTTCGCGGCAGACTGGCTGCGAGTTTCAATTTCAGAAAGAATCAATTCGGGGCGATCATCGAAGAGTTTGTAGGAAGCACCGATTTTCTGAGCTTCGATGGCTTTGGCTTTGGCAACACTCAACTGTCCGGCCTGCATGGCTTCGCGAGCTTCGAGAATCAGGGCAGTGGCTCGCTGGCTGGCCGCTTCTTCTGGTCGCTGCTCGGAAGCCATGGTGACTGCGGGCTTGGTCGCTGCCCCAGTCACAGTGGTGGTTCCCTGCTTACGATCCAGATCGGCGATCACCAGTTCGGGGCGATCATCAAAGAGTCCATAGCTGACTTTCAGCTCCATGGCTGAAAGAGCTTTTTTGCGGGCGGCATCGTAGTCACCGGTCCGAATGTCGTTACGGGCGGAAGTGACCAGTGCTTCGGCTTGAGCCTTGGCGGAACTGCCTGTCAGTCCTTTCACGGCAGGTGATGATGCCTCTTCATCAGCAGTCAGGCTGGCCCAATCGGGTGTCTGGCCTGAAGTGAGTTGAATTTCGTTCTTGGGAGCAGGAGTTGAAGGTTCGGCCCAGGCCATCTGATCGGCTTTGGCAGATGTTCCATCCTGCAGCATGGCCAGAAATTCACCGGGTGAAACTTCACCCTTGGAGAATTTGAGGCGAGCCTCGCGAGAGATCTGGAAGGCCTGGGTTGCCAGAGTGGTCGCATCTTTAGTGCGCCCCTGCTGTGCAGCCACTTTGGCCTGCGACATCAGTCGCTCGACACGAGTCTTGGCCGCCTCATCGACACCAGCCGGGAGGCTGGAGCCTTCGGGCGACTGAGACCGGATCGAACTCTGGTCTGCCGAAGTGGACCTGCTGGCCACCGGCGAACCCGATGTTCGCTGGCGGGCCCGGCTCAGGTACTCGGTAGCGACCTGACGTTCGGCCAGGTTGAGTTCGCTGTTGTTGACACTGCTGGAGAGAAGGAGCGGAATCGCTTCTTCGTACCGGCCACGCAGGTAGAGCTCTTTGCCCCGCTTGAAAGCGTCTCGGGCAGCCATCGCCTGCTGTTCTGTCCGCGGGGCATTCCCGGCAGACAATGTCCTTGTTGTGGTCGCAAGATTTGTCAGCCAGAGTGCAGCGGCGACCAAACTGCTGCACGCGATCAAACCAATGACCCTACCCAAGGTAGCCTCCTCCATAAGGCATGCGTGATGCGCCCGACTTCCTGTCATGCGTCCGCGAGTGATGTGATAGTTGGCTGGCATTCAGGGAACGATCAGTCTGGCGTTGCCTTGCCGCCGGTTTGATCGCCGTCGAGTTGGCTGAAGAACGCTAGGTTCCTCAATCGAATCGACATTCATTGAACGTGTGATTGGAACTGAATGAAGAGTGTTGGAAATGGAGACCTGATCCGGGAAGACCATGAGACCGATTGACACCATCTCTTCATTACACGGAGAGTGGTATTTCAAACCTGAAGGATTGGTCAATACGGAGTCGGACTCGTGACCAAGAAATTTTTTTCGTAACGTTTGCTGTTTGCTGGAGTTTCGGCAATTCCTGCCATCCTGTGGTCAAAATGGAGACTCGATCCGTCAGAATGGCTGTTGGTGACTGGTGAGTCCGGAAGTTGAATGCTGCCGACAAAGGGGATTGCGGTTCCAAATGGGAAGAGAATAAATTCTGTAACATATTGTAGTATATCGGGTTGCAGGGAATGGCATGGTTGTGGGTTGCCCGGTTCAGTCAGGCTTTTGGAAAAACTTCGGGGGCGAAGCATCATGGAATTTTTGTGAGCCGTCACCATTTAACAGGGGTTCTTGTGTTCACGTGAATTTGCTTGTCTGGAGGCCGCTCTATCTCTTTCGGTGGGAGTGTCGAATCGATCGTAACAATCGATAATTTAATGGGTTGCGGTGATTTCCAGGCAGTTGAACCTCCCTTGGGAGGGTTTTGTTGGAATGAGAACTCTTTGCGACAGCTGGAGATGGCCTGTCGCATCGATCTCAGGGGTTGAATCCAACATCGCGATTGATGGAAACGTAAGCTTGGGCGGGCGGAAGGTGTGAACTCTTCCAGAGGAATCTCCAGAAACCGCTTGAACCCCGGAGAGGACTCTACAGAATAGAGGATGACAGGAATGGATTCTTGGCGCGATAGGTTGTTCCCCGACGACCTAACTATTGGATGCAATGCTAAGTGAATACGAAGTCAAAGATGACTACTGGCGAAGATTGGTATTTCTGGTTTGATCCTGGAATTCCGAGATGAATATGAGTGCTGTGAACTCTGCAGTGATTGACCCAGGCTCCGACACCGTCGAAGTGGCTGGCCAAATTTCTCCGTTGGATCGCCCCGGAGAGGTGGATTGCCCCGGAGAAGCGCTGCCTGTTGAAAGGTTGGACGAGAAAAGGGTTGGGACAACTCGTGTGAGTTCATTGGGCCTCGAATTGCCTCAAGGTGGCTATTTAGAAGAAGAGTTTTCTTACCGACCCGTTCCAGTGCTCGTTTCGATCTCCGCAGGCCTGGTGATTCTGGGTCTTTCGTCGTTTTTGACAGAATGGATGCTGGTTTTGCCCTTGCTGGGGATGTTTGCAGCCCTGATGGCGATGCGGAAGATTCGCAACTCCGAAGGAGCCTATTCTGGTGCCGGAGCCTGCAAGGCAATGATGGTCTGTGCGTCGCTGATCATCGTTGGCGCTGGCTCTCTGCATGCTATGGCCTACATTACGGAAGTCCCCGAAGGGTATCAGCGGGTGAGCTTTGCTTCAGACATCAGTGCTCACGGTATGAAGGTGGTTGAAGGGAAGGTGGAGCTTCCCGAAGCTGTTCAGAAACTGCAGAACCAACCGATCTTCATCAAAGGTTACATGTACCCTTCCAAGCAGACGGCTGGGATCACCAAGTTTCTCCTCTGCAAAGACAGTGGGGATTGCTGTTTTGGTGGAGCGCCCAAGCCAACGGATATGATTCTCATCAGTATTCCCAAAGAAAAAGCTGTGGATTTTTCTCCTGGACTGAAAGCAGTGGCTGGGACGTTTACATTGGCAAATGGAGCCGAAGCTGACGGGCAGTCACCGGTTTACCAGTTGAATGCCGATCAGTTTTACAGTCCCGCCCGCACGGCTTATTGATGGATCTGTGCGAACCCGCTTGGTGCTTGATCTTAAGTCGTGACGAGTTGTTTCGACTCAATGTGTGGGCTCACGGCCATTCAGTCGCTTGAAATCAGGCGTATCTGCATCTTGATTGCAACTGCCGGTGGTTTCATCTGGCGAATTTGCAAGTTAACACAGTCAATCGTGCTGTTCTCAAAATGTAAAAAACCGTACTCTCTATTGGTGTTCCTGCGGTTTATGGGAGAGCAGTGTGATGTGGTCACAGCCTGGTTTTGCAGCCCGATTCAAGCCCCAATCTCTTCAACGAGGGATCGAGGATCGCTTGCGATGGCTCCCCATGCTGCTCGTGCTGACGACGGCCTCAGGATGTTTTCAGAGCGATTACAGCGATTACAAGACATTCGGTGATGCAGATCTGGTGAAAACCGCACCAGAGGCAAGTGGACAAAGTGAAGTTCAGGCTGAATCTCAGGTCGCAACGTCCAGCAAAGAACCGTCTCAGACCGAACGAGCCTCTGTCAGCGGTGATAAGCCGCAAGCTGCTGATTCTCAGGAGGCGACTGCCATCGTGGCTGATGCAGGGGCCGCTGAAAACCTTGCCAGTGCCGATGGAAAGATGACACCCGTCCGGCCAGAAACCAAAGCGAGCAGCCTGCGCAGCGATCTGATTTTGGCTCCCGAAGCAGGGGTTGAATCCAGGACCGCATCGGCACCTGCTTCGGCTCTCAAAGCAGCTAATAGTTCCAATGTTGATCAGCGAGGTTCTGAGGTGATGCCGGCTGATAAGACCGGCAACAGTTCCGAAACCCCCGTTTTGCGGGAAGTGAAGCTGCTGATTCCGGAAAAGCAGTTCAGTGCTGAAGGGAAAGATCAGGCGCTGCGGGTCTCCTACGACGATCTGGATCTGCTCAAGGTTCTGAATATGGAACCTGTGACTGATCAATGTGTGGAACTGATGCCCGATTGGCTTAAACAACTCAATGGGCAAAAGGTGCGTATTCGGGGCTTTATGTATCCCACGTTCGAGGCGACAGGGA
>JAIXUU010000439.1 GCA_027483405.1 Planctomyces sp.
CTACTCAAAGCTACTCAAGATAAGGCAGAAGACCCTCACCCTGCCCTCTCCCACGAAGACGTGGGCGAGGGTTCCAGAGGGGATAAGGAGATATAAATTTTAATTGCTGACTGGGGGCTTGCGTTTCCAGCTCAGCCTGAGTGATCGCCACCAGCCGTAAATGCTCGACATCCCTTGCTGGCCGTCGATCATGGTTTCGAACAGGTCAGGATTTCGCTGCATGGCGGCTACCTGGAGTTCATCCTGAGCGGTCGTCAATAGCTGCGACAATTCTAGCTGGCAGGTATGACGGTCTCGCGACAGGCTGGCAATTTCGCGAGTGGTTCCCAAATGCACCAGCACTTCGGGAAGTCGCTCATCCCAGAAGACATACTCAATCGCGATCGGCTGCACGACACCGCTGGTCAAACGCGAGAGGACCTGTGGCAAGCCTGCCATCAGTTCGGCGGGCCGCTCGCGGGCATCGGCAAAGCGGCCTTGCGGAGTCATCCATAAAGCGTTGGCCGGGCTGCTGGTAATCGCCTGTGCCATTTTCAGGAACTGGACAGCTCCCCGGGGCGTACCACGATCCACCCCAAAGAACCCGATTTTCTCGAAGAACTTGTAGCTTTCGAGAGCTTCCCGATCCATGGCTCCATAATGATTTCGATTGGGCCAGAACTCCTTGGCAATCAACAGCCCCACCAGCGGATCCCACCATGAGGCATGGTTCATATAAGCCACCAGGGGAACATCCGGCCCTGCCCGCTGGGCTTCGGATTTCATCACGCGCATCGCGCGAAAGTGCCGGGCCAGGTACTTTCGTGAATACCAGGCAAACCCGTCGAACCATCTCTGATTGATGCGAGGAAGTTGTTCGGGGGATGTCTGATTCGGGCCCGTCACCTGTCAGTTCTCACGTTCTGGATGAAGAATAGACATCCACCGGCAGACAAACGATCTATTCGATCTCAGCGTGAAGAAGACTATCGCCCTGCTGTGACCAATTCTCGGCGGACAGGTTCGACGACCTGATCCTGATCGAGCGAATCAGCCGCAATCCAACCCGACATCATAACCATGGGCATGCCAGGGCCGGGATGGACACTACCACCCGCCATATAAAGGCCCTTGACTGCGGCATATCGATTGGCGGGCTTAAACGCGCCCATGTACTTCCCATGACTGGCCAGGCCGTAGATCGCCCCTTTCAAGACACGGTATCGATCTTGAATGCTCTGGGGAGTCAAGGCGGATTCGTAGACGATGCGGTCTTCAATATCGGTAAGGCCTGCCGATCGTTTCAGCTTATCGAGAATCACCTGTCGATACTCAGGCAGCATTTTGTTCCAATCCTGTCCGGATCTCAGATAGGGAGTGTGGACCAGAATGTACAGAGCCTCACCACCAGCTGGAGCGACTGCCGGTTCAGTGACTGCCGGGGCGCAGATGTAACATGTCGGATCTGGCGCCGGAACACCCTGTTTATAGATGGCATCGAACTCTTCGTGAGGATCTCGCGAAAAGACAAAATTGTGATGCAATAACTGAGGATATCGCTCCTTCAGCCCCAGATAGAGCACCACTCCCGAACAAGCCGGTTCGTACTGACGTTCACTCAAAAATCTGGTGCGATCGGTGGGCTCCAGCAGTTCCTCATGCATACGCACGCAATCAGCATTCGAAACGACTGCATCGCAGGCAAATGCGCGGCCAGCACGAGTTGTCACACCCGTGATTTTGCCGGCGGATTTCTGGATCTTTTCAATCGGTTCCCCTTCGTAGAACACCACACCCAGATCGGTGGCCAGCTTCCGCAGAGCAACCGGAACAGCCCGCGTTCCGCCCATCGGATACCAGATGCCTTCTTGTGTCTGCATGTGGGCGATGCCGCACAAGACTGCTGGTGAAGCATCGGGGGATGAACCGACATACTGCGTGAAATGATCCACCAGTTGTGAAACGCGGGCATCGGGAATGAACGATCTCACAGTTCCTGCGACAGAACTTCCCATGCGGAGTGTGAGCATGTCCTTCAGCCCCCGGAAGTCCATCAACTCACCAGCGCGGAACATATCTTTGATCGAGCCAACCGACCGCCAGAAAAAGACACGATTGCTGAGATCGTGCAGTTGAGCCGAGTATTGCAGAAACTTGCGATAGCCATGTCCTGCAGCTGGATTCTCCGAAAAGTCGTTGATCCGGCGGTACATCTCATCCACGTTGGCCACCAGATCGAGAATATCGCCATCATCAAAAATGCAGCGCCATTGGGGATCGAGCGGCACCATTTCGAGATAGTCTTCGAGTGGTCGCCCAGCCTCAGCGAAAATTCTCTTGAGGACAGAAGGAAGCGTTAAAATCGTCGGGCCCATGTCAAACCGGAAGCCCGCTTCATTCAGTACAGCAGCCTTGCCACCAGACCACTCATTCTGTTCGAAGACCGCGACCTGGTAACCTCGCGCAGCCAATGTACAGGCTGCTGCCAATCCACCCAGACCAGCCCCGACGACTGCAACCTGCTGCGTTGTTTGATTAATCATCTATGGCTCAACTTTTGAAGAGTTCTTTTCGTTTGCCCGATTATAGCCAGCATCAACACTTTAGAACTGTGATGTTATGAACAACTCTGCAAAAGAATCTGACAAAACCATTGTTTCTTTCCAAATACAGAACTGAGACAACCCACGGAATCTTCCATGGATTGCGGAGTTTATCTGCTCCATAAATTTTTGAGCATTTGCCACAACCCCTCTCGCGCTGTCGCTCCTGCACCATGGCACCACCTGGCCAATCCCGAAAGCAGATTTTCAGAAACCTTAACACCCAGATGCGGCTTCCATCGTCCCTGGGGTGACACAATTACCTGTAAGGTCGTCATTTCCATGAGACCGGCAATTCCCCGCGTGCGACCATAGCCGCTCCATCGATTTCCGCCAAAAGCCACTCGTGGATCTGCTGTCGGTGCAATGAGATCATTGATGACCACACAACCAGTCGAGAGTTGTCGAGCCAGATGCATGGCTTTTTCTGTATTGCCAAAGATCGAAGCTGACAACGCATAGTCTGACATCCGATCCTCTGCCAGCAGTTCCTCGATCGACTGATACTCGAACACAGTCGCCACGGGGACGAACAAATCACTGTGCAGCACAGCGGCATCAGCAGCAAGATTCCCCAGAAGCACCGGTTGCCAGTCTTCTTCCAGGCTCCAGGAACCTGCCAGAATCTGCCCGCCCCTGGCCACAGTTTGTTCGAGGATCTCCACCGCAGGTTGTGCATGAACACGATCCACTGCGCACGAACCACCTCGAAGGCCGACTTCCTGCTGGAAGAAATTCACCAGTTCATCGAGCCGGCCTTGAGGACAATAGACTTTGCGTGGAGCCATGCACGTCGCTCCGCCATTGATCATCAGACCAAATGAGAGACATTGTGCGGCCAATTGAAAATTGGCATCCGGGAGCAAATACATCGCATCACGACCGGAAAGCTCGAATGTGCCAGGGATGAGCTGCTCACTGGCCAACTTCAAAACGGCCTGGCCACCGGCGACGGAACCTGTCATGACGACAAAATCTGGTCGTTGTGCAAGAACCTCGGCCACTTCGGCATGGCTCTCACCTGTCACATACATCAGGTCTTCCGGCAAACCTGCTTCGACCAGCAATCGTTTCAACAGATCAGAAACCGGCTGCGCCAGTCGTCCCGGCTTCAAGATGACTCCGTTACCTGCCATGAGTCCTTGAAGGACCTGCACTCCAGGCAGGAAGAGCGGGTAGTTGGATGGCCCCACAACCAGAACAACGCCGTGAGGCTGGCGAAGTTCACAAACTTTCGCACCTGGCATCCAAAGAGGTTGACCGCGTCTTGAGAGTCTTTTGGGCGAAAGTACCCGCCCCGCCATCTGTTCCAGAAATTGGCACGCTTCGGCTAATGGAAGTATTTCAGCAGTCAGCGTCTCAAGAGACTGCCTTCGAGGAATCGCGATCGTGTCAATGATTTCTTGCTGCGAACTCACGAGAAGATGGCGAAATCGCCGGAAGATACGAGCTTTTTCGGCAATTGAGCGACGACTCCACTCCTGCTGAGCATGTCGTAATTGAGGCATCACATCAGTTAGAGCCACAGATCAACCTCGGAAAAATCCATCGACCTCTGCATTCGACTCGATATCCAGCCCTTAACCTATCGAAGTCTTGCTGTCGGGGGCAGAGGCCAGTTGATGAATTTCATGATGACTGCGACATGCGGCCAGACTGTCAACCATTTCTACCTGCTCAACGGGAACCGCGTGATCAGCGAGAATCGGCTGGACAGCAAGTTGTGTTGGTGATCCGATCGCCGGGAACGAAACGTCTTGTTCGCCAAGATCTTCCAACAGGAGCTTTGAGGTAATGCGGGCTGATTCGTAGATAACGGGCAATCCGCTGCCGGGGTGAGTTCCTCCACCCACCAGATAGACACCCGGAATGTCAGCAAATCGATTTCTAGGCCGGAGATGCAGCATCTGCTGGAGGTTATGTGCCAGGTTGAAGGTGGCACCACGATAGATTTCGAAGTCTTCATCCCAGTTTCGGGGAGTCACGATCTTCTCGTAACGAATTCTCGATTCGAGATCTTTCAGGCCAAATTTCGATTTGAGCTGCTCAATGACGACGGCTCGAAACTTTGCCTGCTGCTCGGGCCATTGAATGTTTTTGTGCTGGTGCGAAACAGGTGCCAGCACGTAGAGCGTGCTGTGTCCCGCAGGAGCCAGTGAATCGTCCGTCACACTGGCGTTCTGCACATAAATTGAAGGATCTTTGGAGAGGATATGCCGCTGTTCGATGTCTTTGAGATTTCCCTCGTAATCTCCTGAAATCAAAATATTATGATGTGACAGATGATCGTAGCGCCCCTCGATCCCCAGATACATCATGAATGTCGAGCAACTGTATTGCTTGCGTGCCAGAATTCGGTTCGACCATTTCGGGCGATGTTTCTCGGGCACCAGCCGTTCCATGCTGCGGGCAAAATCGCCATTGACCACAATGGCTTTAGCCCGATACTCACCCTTGGAAGTCCTGGCACCGACAGCCCGTGAACCCTCAAATAAGAGTTGTTGAACTGGCTCTCCGTAATGAAACTGCACTCCCATCGACTGGGCGATTTCTACCATTTTGTCAGAGACAGCGCTGCATCCGCCGTAGGGATGAAATACGCCGTACTCGTACTCTAAAAACGAGAGAATTGTGAACAGGCTGGGACAGCGGAACGGCGACATCCCGAGGTATTTGCTCTGAAAAGAAAATGCCAACCGAAGCCTTGAATCTGAGAAGTATCGCTTGAGATCGCCATCAACGGACGCCCAGGGCCTGACAATGGGAAGTAACTTGAGAAGTGGAAGAGCCAGGACATCTTTGAGCGAGTGAAAAGGGGATTCGAGAATCGGGCGGAACATTTCCAGCTTGTGTCGATTCTCATCGAGAAATCGTCGAAAGTTCCGGGCGTCCTGCGGATTGAATTCGGCTAGTGCCTGCTCCATTCGAGTGACGTCGGGCGTGGCATCAAGTTGGCCACCATTCCCGAAGAGGAGCCGATACTGGGGATCGAGCCGCTTCATGGGGACATCTGTCATCAGATCCCGACCAACAGCAGCAAAGATCTCGTGGAGAACTCGCGGGTAGAGAAAAAATGTCGGCCCGTAATCAAAACGATAGCCATCAGCGTTCAGGGCCGATGTGCGGCCACCAGCAACCTCGCGACGTTCGAGGACGCGAACTTGCTTTCCCCGGCTCGCCAGCAGCATGGCTGCCGCCAGACCGCCAGGCCCACCACCGACAATGATGACATCACTCTCCACTCACAAACTCCTCTTGGGGAAGAAAGTTCAGAAAGACTTCCCGGGTGATGTCAAGATTTTTGAATCTTTTCTCGGTTTTCTGCTTAGCAACGCCGTCATACACGAAGAATCTCTCGATTCACCGCCACTTAGCAAGAATTATTCACATCTGGCGGAATTCGCCCAGTAGAAATTCTCACGACACCAATCACCTGTCATGGCAGACCGTTCGAACCAAATCGCCGAATTTAGCATTCTGAGTGCAATCAGCATACTTCTCTGAGTCGAAATAAACACCCTGCTGAATGGCCACCGAAGTCAACTTCTTTGAAGATCCCCCCATGGCGCAACGTACTTTTGTCCAGAATTTCAACTCGCGTCTGCAATCCGGCCTGGTGATCTTCTCTTTCCTCTGGCTAAGCGTGGCGTTTTTCTGGCTCTACCGGGCAGTGACTCTTGCAGGACAGAAGATTGACTTTTTTGTCGCGATCTACCTCTTTTTAATTATTCTTTGCAGTGTGGTGGGTTTTGTTCTGGCGTTCATTGATAAGCGTCGGTCAGTACGAGATCGGCCTCGTATTTCGGAACAAACGCTTCATGCCTTTTCCCTCGCCGGGGGCTGGCCGGGGACTTGTATCGGCAACTGGCTCTTTCGCCACAAAACGCAAAAGACCTCCTATCAGGCGATGTTCTGGCTGATTGTGTTGGGACACCTTTCAATCGTCTCTTATTGCCTCTATCTCACCTGGTGGCCTGCCAATTCTGAACCAGCCAACATTTCCATGCCTCCTTCGACCAGCCTCCCTCGGATCACTCCTCAACCTCTTCTTCCACCATCTGGTTCAGCCGGGTGAATGTCCCCTTTTCCCATTCTTTCTGCAGCCCACTGACGGATATCAGTTACGAATCGACGTTCTTCGGGCTACGATAGCCGCTTGATAGACTTCCCATTGCCATGGCCACAATGCCGTTCAAGAAGACGCCTCATGATCTCGCAGGAACTCACCACTCAACTTGCCAAAGCCACCACACCCGGCGATGTCTTCGAGCGGCTCATCGTACAACTGGAGGCTCAGAAATCCTGGCATCTTCTTTTCGATGCACTGCTCGCCCAATCCAAACTCAAACTGGGTCTTCCCACTCTCAAACCCACATCGTTTGAAGATGTCCCGGCTGCTCTCAGGCCACAATTCGAGAAGGACTATGCGACAGCCGCCCGTGCGGTTGGTACAGCACTCCTCGGCCAGAAAGACATCACCGGAGCGTACCCCTATTTTCAGGCGATTCGCGATCTCGAACCTCTCGCTGCTTCTTTGAAGGCGGTTCCCTTGCCTGTCACCTGGTCAGAAGAGGCGCAATCGCTCATTCAGTTAGCACTTTATCAAAAGGTGGCACCCGAACGCGGCGTCGAAATGATGCTCAAACTGCAGGGCACCTGCAGCACGATCACCGCACTCGATCAGATCTTTGCTGAACTTCCATCCGAAGCCCGCTCGCGCTGCGCTGTTCTCATGGTTCGCAATCTGCACCATGACCTGCTATCGAACCTCTCACGCGAAGTCCTGCAGAAGTCTCCGCTCGCCATGCCACCCAAGACCATTCGAGAGGCGATTTCTGGCCGCGACTGGCTCTTTGCCGAATCCAACTACCATATCGACGTTTCTCACCTGCACAGTGTGGTCCGCTTTGCCCGTTCGATCATGAACAGCCCCGCCGATCTCGCATTGGCACGCGATCTGGCCGAATATGGCTCGATGCTCGACCCTCAGTTGCAATACTCGGCTGAACCTCCTTTTGACGACTACTACGCAGCCCATCAGCAATTCTTTTCTGTGCTGCTCGAATCGACACCGGACGAACATCTGGCGTGGTTTCAGAAAAAACTCGATGCAGAGCCTGACGCCCCTGATCGCGCTTTGATTGCTTACGTGATGGTCGATCTCCTGGCTCGCCGGAAACTTCTCAAAGAAGCGATCCCCATAGCAAGAACCCATTTGATTGGTGCCGACCCTCAGTTTCTGGCAGCTTTTTCTGAGCTGTGCCGGGATGCCGGTGATTGGGGCGTGCTTGCCGAGGTTGCCGCTGAAGAGAATGAACCCGTTCTCTATGCTGCGGCTGTGGCTGCTCAATGCCCCCAGCCATCAGCCAGCTAATCGTTCTGAGTAAAACATTTATCGGCAGAACTTCGATTTCATTTCCACATTGAACGACAACTTGGGAGCACAGGCAAGATGAGACATGATGGTCGCCAGCCAGATGAACTGCGTCCGATTCGAATTCAGCGTCAGTTCACCAAAGTTGCCCCTGGCAGTGTGCTGATCTCGGCTGGTGACACAACTTTGCTCGTGACCGCCAGCATCGATGAAACCCTGCCTCCGTGGAAGGCCGCCGATCCTGCCGCTCAAAAAGGCTGGCTCACTGCCGAGTACTGCATGCTCCCTGGCAGTACCTCTCCCCGTAAACGCCGCGAACGTGAAAAGGTCGATGGCCGCTCGACAGAAATTCAAAGGCTCATTGGCCGCAGTCTGCGGGCCTGTGTCGATTTTGAAGCACTGGGGCCGCGCACGATTATGATCGACGTGGAAGTTCTGCAGGCTGATGGTGGCACCCGCACTCTGGGTATTACCGGCGGCTACATTGCCCTGTGCGATGCCATTGCCACCTTAGGTGATAAGGTTTCAAAAGACCGCCCTGTGCTGACCACGTCGATGGCTGCAGTGAGTGTCGGGATTTCGCACGGCACACCAATCCTGGATCTGGACTATATCGAAGACAGCCAGGCAGAAGTCGATCTCAATGTGGTGATGACAGGTTCGGGCGAGTTTATCGAGATTCAAGGAACAGCCGAAGGCCGCTCGTTTACCCGCGAGCAGCTGGATCAACAGCTTTCACTGGCTGAGAAAGGCATTCGCCAACTTATGGAACTCCAGCGAGGGGCATTGAAGGCGTGATTGCATTCGTTTTGTCGCTCTTGAAAGCAACATGGAAATGTGTCTCTGGCATCTCCCCGTCAGAACGGGATAAGGAGGAAACTCCTCGCCTGTTTTTCCAGTGCAAGTCCAGCGTACTGTGACCAAACTTGCAGCGATCACGATTGCCGAGCGATATCTCCCAGGGCTTCATCTGCTGCATCGAGAGTCTGTTTCAAGTGCTCTTCCGTCAAAGCGGCAGAGACGAAATGGGCCTCGAACTGGCTGCAGGCGAGATAGATTCCCCGCTCGAGCATCCCATGAAAGAACCGGGCAAAGCGTTTTGTATCGCTCCGTTTCGCCACTTCATAACCTGTCACAACATCGGGATTAAAGAACAGAGTGATCATACTTCCCACATGCGGGCATGTATGAGGCAATCCATGCTTTGTGGCGAGTTCACTCAGGCCTTGAGCCAGGCGCGAGGTGTAGTTTGCCAGAGTTGCATAAGGCCGTTCATCACGCAGCACGCTGAGTGTGGCAATCCCGCTGGCCATCGCCACGGGGTTGCCGGAAAGCGTTCCCGCCTGATAGACCGGCCCGACTGGCGAAACCTTCCTCATGATCTCGGCTCGCCCGCCATAAGCCCCGACAGGCATGCCGCCGCCAATGATCTTTCCGAGAGTCGTCATATCGGGCGTGATCGCGAACAACTCCTGGGCACCACCATACGCCAGACGAAAACCCGTCATCACTTCGTCGAAAATCAGCACTGTTCCATGCTGAGAACAGAGCTCACGCAGCAGCTTCAGAAACTCCGGCGAAGGGACAACCAAACCCATATTCCCGACCACTGGCTCAAGAATCACCGCAGCAAACTGATCAGGATGACGACGAAATGCATTTGCCAATCCCTCGCAATCGTTGTACTCCAGAACGGTCGTATGTTCTGTCACACTTGCGGGAATCCCAGGGCTCGAAGGGACACCATGGGTCAAGGCTCCACTTCCTGCCGAAACCAGCAGGCTGTCGACATGGCCATGATAACAACCTGCAAACTTGATCAATCGATCACGACCGGTGAATCCCCGCGCGACACGTATGGCCGACATGGTTGCTTCAGTCCCCGAGTTCGTCATCCGCACCATCTCGATCGACGGAACAGCCTCAATGACCATTTGGGCCAGTTCATTCTCGGCTTCGCAGGGGGCACCAAAGCTCGTACCACGATCGACAGCCGCATGAATGGCAGCCGTCACAAGGGGATGGCGATGCCCTAAAATGTGCGGGCCCCACGAACCGATGTAATCGAGGTATCGATTCCCATCAATATCATACAGGTATGGCCCTTCCCCACGATCCATGACGACGGGTGTGCCACCCACACCACCAAAAGCACGAGCGGGGCTGTTCACACCACCGGGTATCAGCTGTTGTGCTGCTGCAAAAACCTTCTCACTGCGGGAGTGAATCAAACGAACTTCATTCTCAAGTGATCGAGGTGAATCAGCGACAGACATGCAGCATCCCAGCAGAAAATCAGCCATCAACAAATGCCTGCAACCGCAAAGTGGCTGCAATCAGCATGAGAAGTTTAGGCAACAACGTGTACTTCGCAAATGAGACCGATATTCTGACTTACTTCGACTCAGCCTCGGCATCCTCATCGATCTCCGCCGCCAGAAGTCCTTTTTCGATCCCGATGGCCATGAGCCGGATCCATGCCTGCTCGGCCTGATAACTCAGGACCAGACCATTTTCGAGTGGCCTCAGCGAAGCCTTGAGCGCCCCGACTGATGGATCAACCGGCGGTAGATCCGCAGGCAAAACCGGCTTAAGCATCGTCTCGGCCAGATCCTTCAAGTTCGTACTGGTGATGTAGAAAGGGATTTTCCGTCGACTGGCCAATGGGTCGGCAGGGGCTTGAATTTTCTCGACAATTTCGGCCAAACGCGATTTTGTCAGTTCGAGTGATAATGTCGAGTAGCAGATCAAATCATCGCTGATCCACAAATATACCTTCTGCTGAATGAGAGTGGCTTCTGGAATTTTAGTTCCATCGCCTATGGGCTTTTCTTTCAGTTCGACTTTGGGAAAACCAGGAATCTCTTCCAGTGCCTTGGCAGGATCCTGATAGGGCATCAGGTAATCCAACTGATGGATGGGAAGCTCATGAAAGCTTCCCACCCCTAACGACACTTTCTGCACGAGTTGGGCGTCATTGACCCGGATCTCTTCCAATTTGGGCAAGAGGACCGTCAGATCGGCACTGAGATTTTTTCTGGGAGCGAAGGCAGTGACGGCCAATCCGTTGAAGACAGTTTTCTCCGGAGCTGCTTGACCATCCGAGGCGGTGGCCGTTGTTGGCTGCGTCTCTGAAAAATTTTCCAATGACTTACCACTGAAAACTGTTCGCGTCAGATCCTGCAGCGGCTTTAACGCCTTGATCAGATCTCGCTGCGCTTCCACCTCTTTCACCTGAGCTCGCACCGCCTCTTCCATCATCTTGGCGAAAATCCCGCCCAGTGGAGAGAGGGTCTTCCCTGCACGAAAACCTGTGTAAGCAAACGAATTCAGTTCAGCAGGCTTATTCGTTTCCAGCAGTTTGATCAATCGGCCATCCTGCACCCGCCAGCTATCAATCATGCGGGAGGCACCACTATCAGCAGTCACATGCCACGGAATCGAAACTTCCATCAGTTCGAGTTCTGGATCGATCTTCGTCCCCAAAGTGATATCCGTCCCGTCAGCACACAGTTTTTCAAAGGCACCTGCGTAACTGTTCAAAAATGTTCTCAAGGCCGACTTGAAGAGTTTTTCGACCTCTGGCGATGGCCAGTTGCTGGATTCTGCAGACTGCTTTGCCAACTCTTCGGCAGCCTGGGCCATCCCTGCTCGAATTCCGACTCCAATGAGATTGCGAATTCCGGGAGGCACCTCCGAAAGCCGTATCGATGCCGAGAAATCGAACTGTTTGGCGTCTTCCTTAGCCGAGTCGTCGAAGCGTGCAAAGGTTCGAAATGGTTTTTCGAGCACCTTGGCATTACAGAGCAGCAGCGAATCGCCCACTTCAATCGCATGCGTGATTCCGGAAATCACTTCGGGGATTTCCCACACGCCCGCCTGACCTGGAACCTTGACAGGGGGAGTGGCCTCGGGATTGTCCTTTCCCAGTCCTTGCAGAAAGACCACAGGATCGGTCACGGGAAACGACAACACAAACCAGGGCTCATCCTGAATGGTCTCTCCCAGGAACACCATCAGTCCCAGGGGCCGGTTGCGATCTGCACCATCGGGTTCATTCCACTCATCCAGCCATTTGCGATACTTCTTTTCCAGAGCAGCACGATCCTGGAAAAAGCTCGCAATGTATTGCGAAGCCTTTTCCACTCGATCGATACTGGCCACCTGCACCACACAGAATGGCTTTTTGATTGCGGGCGCTTCCCCTTCGGCGGGCTTTCCACCTTCCTGGCCCTGGCTCGTGTTCACGGAGTAGAGGCAAACCCCAACACTCACCACAACCAGCAGAAGCACTCGCATGAAGGCGGAATCTACGACCAAGAGCATTCGATTCCCACAACAGATCTCCCACCGGTCTGCAGACTGTTTGAAGAACTTATTCGATGCAAACATGACAATATTCCGTACGCAGGCCAGAGAAAGTGATCAACGCGAAAACGAATCCTTGCCAAACACCACTCAACTGAAAACGCAGGTCGCATTTTGGCAGAGTGCCTCTTGGCCGGAGGATGCTTTGTTAGTATTGACCATGCAAAGCCACGGATCAATGCGAAAGCCATCTTCGGGATAAAAACATCGAACAGTTCTCAACAAAACCTTCCTCTCCGATACAACAGCCTTTGACACTCCGGCAATATCCAGGCCTCAGGCTGAACCTCTCATGAACCCAGCCAATTCGCCATTGAAATCATGCTAAACCACGACAGTGTCACAACTCCAGGACCAACTCCCTCGACCACTCTTCGGCACCTGCCCCTGACCGAGCACCAATTCCCGCACAGGTCTCAGCAGTGATCGCTCACCGGTCAGTATGCTCTCGCACCCTGCTGACGACAGACTCCCCAACCTCCACAGCC
>JAIXUU010000148.1 GCA_027483405.1 Planctomyces sp.
GAAACTCGGCAGGTGGAAAGCAACATCTTGCTGCCTTCCAATCATGTTGATTAGAGACGATATGCCGATTCGCCATGTTCAGCAAAGTCCAGACCTTCTTCCTGAGCCTGCTCTTTAACGGTGAAACCAATCGTGTAATGAATGATCAATCCGAGGATCAGCGTTACAACAAAGGCGTATGCACCGGAGATTGCAATCCCCTTAGCTTGGAGCAACACCAATTCGAGGCTGCCAGCAGCGGGTCGAATTGCGAAGTATCCAACCATCAGTGCACCAAGCGCACCACCAACACCATGGACACCGACAACGTCGAGCGAGTCGTCGTATCGGAGAATGTGCTTGAGTTGAACAGCGAGGTAGCAGACCACGCCACCCGCGAGTCCGACGATCAAGGCACCTGCTGGACTGACGTGACCAGCACAGGGGGTGATTGCCACGAGACCAGCAACCATGCCTGAACCCACGCCGAGAGCGGTCGGCTTCTTGACGTGCAACCATTCGATCAGCATCCACGAGCCTGCGCCAGCAGAACCGGCGATGGCTGTGGTTGCGAAAGCAAGTACAGCAACAAAGCCCGAAACTGGAAGATAAGAGGCACCGACAGCGATGGCGGAACCAGCGTTGAATCCAAACCAGCCTACCATCAGGAATGCTGCGCCAAGAAGAGTCCAACCGACGCTGTGTGGCAGAATTGCAGATGTGCCAAACCCTTGACGTTTGGGCAGAATCAGGATCAAAGCGAGAGCAGAAACCCCGGCAAGGACGTGTACCACAGTACCGCCAGCAAAGTCCATGACACCCCATTGGAACAGGAAGCCATTGACGTTCCAGACCCAGTGAGCGACAGGATCATAGACTAAAGTCGCCCAGAGGATGACAAACAGGCACCATGAGCTGAACTTCACACGTTCGGCGATCGCACCAACGATGAGTGCTGGCGTAATGATCGCAAACATCATTTGGAACATGGCGAAGAGCAATTCAGGAACACCGCTTGGAGCTGCACCTGTTGTGTCACCAGTGGTGACGATCTTGCCATAGAAGTCGGCGCTGGCCGGATCAGCCGAGCTGAAGCCTTTGAAGAAGACGAGGTTCTTGTCCCAGCCAAGATAGCTCAGGGCAGGTTTCGCTGCGCCTTTGTCGTCAACACCACCGTCCGATGTGATGGCGGAAGGAACAGCAAACGCAATGCTATAGCCCCAACCGACCCACTGTACGGCTACGATGGGAACGCAAACCATAACGAGCATGAACATGTTCAGCACGTTTTTGGAGCGAACCATACCGCCGTAGAAAAGTGCCAGCCCTGGCATCATGAAAAAGACCAGTGCGGCACTGACCAGCAACCAGGTGATCGAACCCGTGTCGTAAGTCCCTGCCAAATGGGGCGGAGTCACAGGAGCGGCAGCCTCGGGTGTCGCCTCAGCGGGAGCCGCAGGTGTTTCTGCAGCCGCAGGGGCTGGTGTGGCAGCGGCTTCAGCCGCTGGGGTGGCTGGTGTTTCCTGGGCGAATCCTTGCCCAGATACTGACCAGCAACATGCCGTCAGAAGTAGTGTGAGTCCCAGGAGCGCCACGGAACGCGTCATTTACTTTCCCCTCATTGAATCGAAGCAACTCGGTTAAGCACCCTTCACCATCAGTTGGATCCGAGCCACATAACCACAAGGTGTTTTGAATGTGAAAAATGCAGGCACTTTTCACCCCTGCGCAGCAAATAAGCAATGAGCGTGCCTTGATTCCTGATGAAAATCACGAAAACGAAATTTAGCTGAACATTTTCTCGGGTGAGTTTTCACGAATGTGCCCGAATTCTCGCAAAATTCAGGTGAAAACCAGCCCTGTCCACAGGAGATTTCGGAGGATGTGCCTGAAACTTGTGCATCAGGTTTTTTTCTGCGGTTAGCTCTTGATCTCCACGATGACCATTGGAAACGGCAAGCAGTGCCTGCACATCGCGCTCTAGTGCATAAATGCAAGGCAATGTGTTCTGGCGAGCCAAAGGAGGGTTGACAGTCGACTTTCCATGTCGCTCTGGAGGTAGGGAAACTGTGATTTGTCCACCGCCCGAAGTGAGGTCATCCCACAGATCTTTTGGGGATCTTTCGACGGCCCGATATCTGGCGACCATCGAATGGGATACGAATTGTTCTGATGGAATCCGCCCATAACAGTGCAAGATCGCTCCCAGTCGATTGCCCTGTCAATGATCTTCGCGGTAAACTTAAACGACTGTTGATGCATGTTGCCCGATCATCATTCATTCAGCCGCAGAGATCGTTGTGCGGAAGGTCGAGCTGCCGTCATGTCGCATATTGTGCATCTCGACCCGAGTTCGACACCGTTTCAGCAGACAGTTAATAACGACATCGTGATAAGGATCTTGTAATGCCTCAGAATCGTCGTGAATTTCTTGAGAACAGCTTCTCAGTTGGCGCTGCTCTGGCCTGCGCGGGTGGCTTGAATGCTGTTCAGGCACAGGAAACTGCCCCGAAAAAAACTGGTGACAAAATCAATGTCTGCGTCGTGGGCGTGAATGGCCGGGGTGGCGAGCATATTCGAGGCTTCAGCAACAACCCCGATTCGATCGTTTATGCCATTGTCGATGTCGATCAGCGAGTCGGTGAATCCAAAGCTGCTCTGATTGAAAAAGAATACAAGCATCGCCCCAAGGTCTATACCGATCTGCGTGAAGCGTATGCTGACAAGAATGTCGATGTCGTGAGTGTGGCGACTCCCAACCACTGGCATGCTCTGGCTGCGATCTGGGCGATTCAGGCTGGCAAAGACGTTTATGTCGAAAAACCTGTCAGTCATAATGTGGTCGAAGGTCGGCGACTCGTCGAAGCAGCCCGTAAGTACAACAAGATTGTGCAGTGCGGCACTCAGAGCCGATCGAACCCCGGATTGAAGGAAGCGATCAAGTACATTCATGATGGCCAGCTGGGGGAAGTCAAACTCGCACGTGGACTCTGCTACAAGCCTCGCAACTCGATTGGACCACGCAGCAATTATGAGCCGCCATCGACTGTGAATCTCGATTTGTGGACTGGCCCAGCACCACTGGCACCACTCACTCGCAAGAATTTTCACTACGACTGGCATTGGCAATGGCCATACGGCAACGGCGACCTGGGGAATCAGGGGATTCACCAGATGGATATCGCCCGCTGGGCACTGAACGAAAACAGCATTGGCGACAGCGTCATGAGCTACGGCGGCCGATATGGCTATGAAGATGCCGGCGATACCGCCAACACCCAGGTCTGTTTCCATTCGTTTGGTGATAAGCGACTCATCTTCGAAGTTCGCGGCCTGAAAGCCGATGCCTACATGGGAGCCAAAGTGGGCGTGATTGTTTATGGCAGCGAAGGGTACATGGTCATTCCCAGCTACTCCAGTGCGACGGTCTTCTCCAAGGATGGCAAGGAGATCAAACAGTTCAAAGGTGGTTCAGACCAGAATCACTACAACAACTTTATTGAAGCGTTCAAAGCTCGCGATATGTCCAAGCTGAATGCTGAGATCCTGGAAGGACATCTTTCCAGCGCTTTGTGCCATGTCGGCAACATTTCGTATCGTTTGGGTTCCCTGGAAAGCTTGAGTGCTCTCGAATCTCAGCTTGCCAAGGATCCTGAGGGGCTGGAAACAACCCAGCGGTTTGCCGAGCATTTGAAGGTGAATGGAGTTGATCTGACAGGTAACAAGATTCAGGTGGGACCGCTGCTCAAGATTCTCCCGAACGAGACATTCACCGGCCCTCGTTCCGAAGAGGCCAATGCCATGCTTTCGAGGGAATACCGGGCGCCATATCTGCTTCCCACCACGGAACAGCTGTAACAGTCAGAAGCTTTAATTCTGATACGGATTCCAATAAACAACTGCGCGGCGGGTGGCTTCTATGAAGATTCGTTGTCCGTCAAGGGTGATTCGGTGAATTCCATTCTTCTATCCGAGCATCAGCCTCCACGGTGACGTGGAGCTTAGCCCCTGTGGGTTTGTTCGA
>JAIXUU010000034.1 GCA_027483405.1 Planctomyces sp.
CAGCCCGAACAGCAACAGTCGCACGAATTTCTTTATTGGGAGTTCCATGAAGGAGGCTTCCGCCAGGCGGCTCTCTATCAAGGTCGCTGGAAAGGAATTCGACAAGGTGGCCCGGATCAACCCCTGCGTCTGTACGATCTGCAGCAAGATCCTGCGGAAAAGGTCAACGTCGCTGCCGAGCATCCCGAAACCGTTGCGAAAATCTCCGCCTATTTGGCAACAGCCCGCACGGACTCTGCCGATTGGCCCGCAAACTGGCAGCAGGGGGGCAAGAAGGGGAAATAGTGGCCAGATCGGCTACGTGACCTTAACACCGTGATTCATCGAAAAGATCAATGGTTTGGTAGAAGGCAATTGATTACAGAGCTACGTTCCGGCTGTTGTATTGCCGCCATAAGTGAAGACTGAGGTACATCACAGTCCCGACGAGGGCCGTTGTGATACAGAACCAGTGAAGTGTACCTACATCAATCAGTCCCACCAGGGGGTTCCATCGACTAAATGGCACAAACGGTTCCACATCCCGGTGCATCACAGCGTCCAGCAGGAGATGGCTGTAGGTGCCAAAGAACGCACTCCACCAGATCACGTTCCACCGTACAGGGATGAATTGCGACTGCCCGAGGAGACGGAGTCCCAGATGTGTCAGCGGCCTCCCGAACGCACCGGCCAGCACACCAATGACAGTGGCTCCCAATAGCGTGTGCGAGATGCCATGCAGATGGCCCGGCACACCGAGAAAATCTTTTCCAGTTTTGAGGACATAAAGTGGCTCAAGGTCAATCAACACCTGTGCCAGGCCAAAGGTGATCAGCGAAAGCCCCGCAGGCTGAAGCCCCTTCCACAATAGACCCGGCCCCATATGAAAAGGTGTGAATGGCATGCTCTTCTCAGACGATGGCCACAATCCATGTTTCAGCGCCGACTTGCGAGTGTTGCACAATCCCTTGGCTTTGTCACTGCGAATGATTCTGATAGTGATTCAAACGTCGATTGCCAATACCCGATTCATTCATTGAAGTGATCTATGCGATATCTGATTTACTCTGGGCTGATACTGTTTTCGGGCTGGCCGTTCTATCTGGTTGAAGCAAAAGAAGTCGCGGATAAACCCAATGTCCTGCTGATCTTCATCGACGATCTCGGCAAGACCGATATTGGCATTGAAGGCTCGTCGTTTTACGAAACACCACGCATCGATGCTCTCGCAAAATCCGGGGCACGCTTCACACAGTTTTACTCCGCACATCCTGTCTGCTCGCCGACTCGGGCCGCTTTGATGACTGGAAAAATGCCTCAGCGTTTGGGCATTACCGACTGGATTCGCCCTGAGAGCGACGTCGCTCTGCCGCAATCCGAAGTCACCATCGGGCAGGCTTTTCAGGAAGCTGGCTATCACACCGCGTACCTTGGCAAATGGCACCTCGGGCACAAACCACAACAGCATCCTGCAGCCCGAGGCTTCGATTGGACGAAAGGCGTCAATCAGGGAGGCCAGCCCTCCAGCTATTATTTCCCGTACAAAAATCCCCAGAAATCCGATGCGCCGAATAACGTCCCCGATTTTGAAAATTGCCAGCCGGAGGACTATCTGACCGATGTCTTGACCTCCAGTGCCATTGAGCATCTGCAGCAGCGCGATCGCCAGCGCCCCTTTTTCATGTGCCTGGCCCATTACGCTGTCCATACGCCCATTCAACCACCCAAAAATCTGGTCGAAAAGTATCAGGTCAAACTGGCCAGACAGAAGAATCAAGAATCTTCAAGCGAGGGAATACAAGAAGGTTCGGCCATCTCTCGCAGCCAGCAGGATCATCCCGCATCCGCAGCCATGGTCGAGAATCTCGATACGCAGGTGGGCCGTCTGCTCGATGAGCTCAAAACTCAAGGAATTCTGGATCAGACGATTGTCGTCTTCACTTCAGATAATGGCGGTCTGTGTACGTTAAATGGTAAATCGCCAGGGCCGACCTGCAATCTTCCTTTGCGAGCCGGCAAAGGCTGGACTTATGAAGGGGGTATTCGCATCCCCACGTACATTTCCTGGCCCGGGAAGATCTCGCCTCAGGTGCTCGATATCCCAGCTTACACTTGTGATATTTATCCGACACTTTTAAGCCTGTGCCGGATACCACCCAGGCCCACTCAGCATGTCGATGGAATCTCACTCGCCGGTTGGCTCACGAAATCGTCAAGTTCGCCAGAGAGCGAACGAACTCTCGTCTGGTATTACCCTCATACGCACGGCTCAGGCCACAAACCGTCAGCCGCCATTCGACAAGGCCCCTGGAAGCTGATTCATTTTCTCGAAACAGACAGTATTGAACTCTACCATCTCGAAGACGATCCTGGCGAAAGTCGCAACCTCGCATCGAAGCATCCTGAACGAGCCCTCCAGCTTCAAAAGGAGCTGCAGAAAATCATCGAGTCTTCCAGTTAACCAGAACGAACCACGGTGCGGGGCTTCATGCAGCCTTCAGGTTGTACCAGGTATGCTGATGACTTCAGTCCGAGCAGTTTGGAAAAATGGCACTTCGTGCACACAGACCCTGCGACGTTTTTTCCTGGGATTTCTCGCATGTTGCGATCTCTTCACGCCTTGGTGATCTCGTTCTGTGTGGCTGGCTGGTTTGCTGCTGCCGATATCTCAGCGAGTGAACTGCCGACCGATCTCCAGCCCATTGGTGGTCACTGGTTTCTCAAAACCACTCCCAAATCTGATAAGGCAAGTTCCGACAGGCCCATCTATTTCTATCGTGATGGTGAGCAGTTTGTGGACTTGTTTTCCTATCACTCGAAAGATTCCAATCAGGATGGCATCGATAATCTTCGCCTGAGCCACGACGAAAATTTTCTGATCATCGAGAGCCAGGGATATCCCAACCATCCCACAGCGATCTTCCCGAATTCAGGCAATCCAAACTCGATCCGAGTGCAATCGTTCAAGTTTCGCCTGCCTCTCAGGCCCCGGTTGGCAGAGAGCATCACTCGCTTGCCGCGCGGCCCCATCGGGATGGCTCTCAATGGCGTCGTTTTCTTTAACCCCTTCGAAATGGAAGGCCAGAACGCTGTGGCTGGCTATTCGGAGGTATGGCTCGATTCCTGTTGTGGCCACCCTCAGCAAACGGGTGTTTACCACTATCATAAATATCCCACATGCGTAAAAAGCCCTTTCCGGGAAGATGGAAAACAGCATTCACCGATCATTGGGTTTGCCTGGGATGGCTTCCCGGTCTATGGCCCCTTCGAATCTGCCGGAGTGAAGGCGATGGATCTCCAGGGCCAGCAGGCACTCGATGTCTGCAATGGTCATACCGATGAGCTTCGCGGATACCACTATCATGTGACGCCAGGCCGTTTCCCTTACATCCTGGGTGGATATGCCGGTGTGGTTGAAACCAGCAACAGCCGTGACCTCAGGCGGCCGCAGCAGGGGGCGATCGAAGACAATACTCAACCAGGAACTCGCATGGAGGATGTCGTTGTTTCTGTCAGGCCAGGAACTGCTTCGCGAGGGAAAACACATCAGATTCAGTTGGTTCTGAAGCCCGAAAACGCCCGCCGCCGGATCCCCGACGGTACTCCTTCATGGGTGCAAGTGGGCCCGTATGAAGCCGCAAAGATCACGCGTCAAGGGAATCTCGTGACTGCCGATCTTACCATCCCTGACGACGCTGCTGTCGATGTTCTGCTCGATGTTCATGTCGAATTTGGCGGTAACCGAAATCCTCTCGCCTATAAACGCAATGATGCCTTTCGAGTGGTCGAATGATACAACGATTAAAGGTTTGCGACGAACAGCTCAAAAGCCTGCTCAGTCTTTCAACCTGTTGTCAGCCAGCCTTGGGTGGCACGACCCTGAAGCCCCTAAAACTCAAAACAGTGCGAAAGGGCGTGGTCTTTAAACTTTTCAAAATCACCTAAGAAGCAAGGGAGGGTGCCAGGGGCCGGGTGCCTTCATTTGCTCCCTGGTCAATCGAGTTCACCAGCACGAATGCATCCCAGGCATGCTCGATAAACTCTCCACGCGCCTTGGATTTCTGGAATGGGTACGATGCTGGCATCCATTGACTGAATCATCAGGTTCCGATCTCCCGCTCCTGGAGCACAAAATGCGAGTTCGCCGCAACTGTCATTGCACGATTCTCTTCTTCGCACTGATGTGCATCATTCCATCAGCAACTGCCGCAGACTGGCCTCAATTCCGCGGTGCCGGAGCGAGCGGTGTGAGCACTCAATCCAAGCTCCCCATCCGCTTTGGCGAAAACGAAAATCTGTTATGGAAAGTGGCACTTCCGGGTGCCGGTTCTTCGAGCCCTGTTGTCTTTGGGAAAAAGGTCTTCGTCACCTGCTACTCCGGCTACGGACAGTCGAAATCGGAAGAGGGAGATATCAATTCGCTGCAAAGACATCTCGTTTGCGTCGACAGCGAAAGTGGCCAGATTCTTTGGACGAAAACCATCGCGGGAGAGCAACCTGAGGATAAATATCAGGGCTATCTCACCGATCACGGCTATGCGAGTAATACACCTGTCACCGATGGTGAACGGGTCTATTGCTTCTTCGGCAAAAGCGGGGTGATTGCCTTTGATTTCTCGGGAAAACAACTCTGGCAGACGAATGTCGGCAAAGAGTCCAGCAGTCGCCGCTGGGGTTCCGGTGCCAGTCTGATTCTTTACAAAGATTCTGTCATCGTGAATGCGTCGGAAGAGAGCCAGTCCATTCGTGCACTCAATAAACTCAATGGGGAACTCCTCTGGAGTGAAACAGCGTCAGCCTTGAATCTGGCTTATGGTACCCCTTCAGTGATTTCCGTCGATGAGAAACGCAGTGATCTGGTGATTGCCGTCCCGGGTGAAGTGTGGGGCCTGAATCCTGATACGGGCCGCCTGCGCTGGAATGCCGAGCACAATCTCACGGGCAATATCTGTCCCAGCGTCTTTTCTCAAGGCGATGAAGTGTTCATCTTTGGAGGATTTCGATCGGCGGGAAGTCTATGCTTGAAGGCGGGCGGGCAGGGAGACGTCACCTCTTCTGCCATCAAATGGACCAGCCGCAACAGTTCTTATGTCGCCACACCTGTCCTTTATGAAGGGCGACTCTACTGGATAGATGATCGCGGGCAGGCATTCTGTATGGATGCCAAAAATGGTGAGCTGGTTTATCGAGAACGTCTGGAAGATCTCAGCTCCGGTGGTCGGCCCGTCTATGCATCACCTGTTGTTGCCCAGGGGATCATTTATGTCCCCACCCGCTGGGATGGCGTCCTCGTCTATTCAGCCAAAGAAAAGTTCGAGATTCTGGCGTTGAACAAGTTTCCCTCCGATCCCAGCGACTTCAACGCCACGCCGGCGATCAGCAACAACCAGTTGTTCCTCAGGTCAGATCGATTTCTGTATGGCTTTGCCGAGAAGCATCCGTGACCACTGCTTCCGTGATCGATCGTCCCATTCCGCGATAACATCTGGCAGGATCTCCCAGTTCCAGCTCTGCCACGCCACCGGCTGGTTCCTCGCCGCCTGATTGAGCTTATATCACACCTGCAATAGGCTTTGGCGTATCCAGCGCAGTCGAGTCCTTGCAGGAAAGAACGAATCAGGAAAGAGCCTTCACCCAAGCCCTTGCGAATTGACCCACCGCTGATCAAATCGTGAGCGGGCTGAGAAACTGGAAACGAAAAAGGCCCTTAAACCTGTTGGTTTAAGGGCCTTTGAAGTGGAGGATAGCGGGATTGAACCGCTGACCTCTTGCATGCCATGCAAGCGCTCTCCCAGCTGAGCTAATCCCCCATTTTTCCACAGTCACACTGGGTCAGTGACTTGATGGATCGGATTCACCGTTTCCAGTGAATCCCGTTCGTCATTTCCTCTGACACACTACATCGGCGTCAGGTTCGTAACGACTTGAAGAATGTTAGTCGTTGATCACTCCCCTTGCAACTGTGCGGGTTATCCGGATTGGGTGAAGTTTCGGCAACTTTTGCCACCAAGGTTCTTCAACTGGCATTTGTCGTGGCCAGATGCGCATGCTCATGAGCGCACTGCACTACGCCTTGGGGCCGAAGCGAGCCAGTGCACAGTCTTTAATCCCCTTCAGATCGAGCTTGCCAGTCCCCAGAATCGGGACAGCTTCGACTTCGATAAAGCTGTCAGACCCAGGAATCCAGAGGTTGGGAATCCCTGTTTCGCCCAGTTTACGCAGTATTTCTGCAACCGGCTGAGCCAAAGGACGATGCACCACAACCAGCCGTTCTCCACGTTGTGCATCAGGTACAGCCGTCACCGCGAGGGGCAGGGCTCCTTCTTCATCCGCAGTCTTGACGATTTCCAGCAGCAGCTCTTCCACGCGGAGATGAGGCACCATCTCGCCACCGACCTTCGAAAACCGCGAAA
>JAIXUU010000336.1 GCA_027483405.1 Planctomyces sp.
TGATGTCGGACCCGGATCATGCTCGCCGCACTATTGGCGCGCAGCCAATCTGCACTCGCCTCTCAGGAGCCGTTTCTCGTGCTCCCGGAGAATCATTTTGCCTATACGGCAGCGATGCGAATTGTCGAACCGATGGGTTCGATGGCGGTGCAAGGGCCACGCATCACGCTGGTGTACGGCCCCAAGGGTGGTGGCAAAACTCATCTGGTTCGTCACGTAGCGCGCGAAACTTTGAAGCGGTTGGCCCGTGGCAAACTCCTCCTGGCCAATGCCCATGAGTTCTGCCTGTGGCTGATGGAAGCTCATGATCAGAAAGCCGTCGTCGAAGCCCACGAGAAACTCCGCAGTCTCGAAGTTCTGATTCTCGATGGCTTTGATGAATTGCAGGATCGCGCCGACCTGCAGCAGCAATTGCTCTGTGTCATTGATCTCATGGCCGATGCCGGCGGACATATCCTCATCGTCAGTGAAAAAGCACCGGGTGAGCTGCGCGGTCTTTCCACTCGATTGGTCAACCGTTGTCACGGAGGATTGTGTGCACTCCTCAAGTGGCCTGGCACGGATAGCCGCAAGCAACTGGCTCTCCATTTCGCTCACCAGAAGCATCTCCCGATGAGCGAAGCCGCCGCTCTGGAACTGGCGGAGAATCTGGCAGGCTCACCAGCACAGTTGATTATCGCCATCCAGCAGATTGAACTGATGGCGCGACGGGAACATTCGACAGCCGATCTCTCTTTGATCAAACGGTATCTGCAGGGTGAACTTCTCGTTCCCACGATTACCATCGATCAGGTGGCATTGCAGGTTGCGGAAGAGTTCGGCGTCACCATCGAAGCCCTGAAAAGTAAGTCCCGCCATCAATCGGTGGTCCTCCCCAGGCATTGTGCCATGCTGCTGGCCAGGCAGATGACCGCTGCCACACTGGAGGAAATTGGGCGATTCTTTGGAGATCGAAACCATACGACGGTCTCACATGGATGCGCGAAACTCGAAGAACTTTTGCCGGGGGCACCGACATTAAGGCAGGTGCTCCAGAAAATCCGTGGGCGATTCCCGGCCAGCCACAGTCGCACAGGGTAGCCTTATCAAAGATCCAGAAGTTGAACGGGCTCAACTTCTGCTCGAAGATCAGATGCGATGACTGAATATCCTTCGGTCGTCGTGCTACACTTTCCCTTTTACGCAGCCTGATCGATATAATTGACATTTTGCCAATAGACAGGAATTCTGCAGCATGACTTCTGCCAAGAGAGCCCTGATCACTGGAATCACCGGACAGGATGGTTCTTATCTGGCCGATCTACTGCTGGAAAAAGGTTACGAAGTTCACGGCTTGATGCGCCGGACAAGTTCCATCAGCACACAGCGGATCGAACATCTTCTCTGTGGGAATCAACCCCGAGTCGTGCTGCACACTGGTGACCTGGGCGATACCACCTCGATCCAGCGTGTGCTCAAAGAAGCTCAGCCCCATGAGATTTATCACCTCGGGGCACAAAGCCATGTCCATCATTCCTTCACGCAACCGCTCTACACCGCAGACGTCGTCGCTTTGGGGACATTGCGTCTTCTGGAATCGGCCATTCAGCTCGCAAAAACTCAGGAAGTGCGGTTTTACAATGCCGCTTCCAGCGAAATGTTCGGCCACGCGACCATCGTTCCGCAGAACGAAGAAACGCCATTTCATCCCCGCAGCCCGTATGCCTGCTCCAAGGTATTTGGCTACCATCAGACGATCAATCACCGCGAAGCGTATGGGCTCTATGCGGCGAACGGGATTCTGTTTAATCACGAATCACCCCGGCGTGGTGAGCAGTTTGTGACGCGCAAAATCACGTTGGGTGCCGCCCGCATCAAAGTGGGCCTGCAGAAGAAGCTGGCCCTGGGAAATCTCGATGCTCAGCGTGATTGGGGCTTTGCGAAAGATTACGTCGAAGCGATGTGGCTGATGCTGCAGCAACCTGTGCCGGGCGATTACGTGGTGGCGACCAATGAAACACACACGGTGCGGGAATTCCTCGAAGAGACCTTTCGACTGCTGGATCTCGACCCGGCAGAGTATGTCGAGATTGACCCGGCTTTCTTTCGACCCAGTGAAGTTCCAGTCCTCAAAGGCGATTATTCGAAAGCTGAGAAAGAACTGGGTTGGAAGCCTGCGACGAACTTTAAAGAGTTGGTACGACTGATGGTTGAAGCCGATCTGGCTTTGGCCCAGAAAGAAGCGTCCCAATCTGCGATTTAAGGCTATGGAGCGGCAGATGACGCGCCCAGCTTACGGAAGTAATCTTCGGTGAAGACCGGGGCGAGCTGGTGGTAGAAGCCAATGGTCAGATCGAGCTTCTTGCGAATGGCGGCATGCTTTTCGGCAATCGGCCAGATCGATCCGTCACCGGCGAAAATCATCGCTGCAAAGGCATTGAAGTCATTCTCCAGGTTGGATTGAGCATACTCCTTGAGAAACCCCTGCTCGTGAAGTTTTTCGTCGAGCTTCAAGCCGGCCTTCTTCTGCTTGACAGCATCCACACCACTCCCCAGGTACTGGAAGTCGGGCGGGTTCACCGACTTCCAGGAATTTTCATCCAGGAATTTCGGCTGGTTCCTCAGGAGAATGCTCGATAACTCCGCATGAAAGACGGCTTCGTTGTGAGTATCCGTGAAGCCTTTACTCACATCGCCAATCTTGAGATAGACCGCATTCCGCGAGTTTGTACCACTTGTAATGACCCCGCTGTATTTCAATTCCGAGAGCACATAAATCGTTTTGAGGTGCTGCTTAAGAAGTGCTTCGGGGTACTTGGCCAGTGCAGGGACAAGAATCCGTTGGACACGCTCAAATTCTGCTGCCGGGAGTGCGCCACCACTGGCAGCAATGGAAGGCTTCAGCCAGGATTCTGGGAAGATCCCAGCTCGATCCGATGTCACCACGGGGATTGGTGCTGCGATGACGGTGACATCGTCAGCCTGCGTGAATCGATCTGATTGACACACGAGGATGAGCAGGAAAGCAGCGAGGTAAATCGCTCGCTTACATGTTTCCCGAGAAATAATTGCGCGGTGTTGGTTGCGAAGACATGCTTGCCCAGAGCCGCAAGCATGGCACAAAGATCGCCATTTTCTCATAGAAAGCGTATTAGAGCCCCATCGAATCACCATACGGCTCCCCGGATTCACTCATCTCACGATCAAACTCAAATATCGAGGCCGAAAACGAGAGTACTCATTTTTTGAATGGGGGGGCGAGTACGGTTTGTGGATGACCGGTGCGCAATTCGTACAAAACCCGACCATGACTCGTCCGGGCAGTCAGCGAACAGACTTCACGAAAGGGTCTTGAAATCAGGTCTAA
>JAIXUU010000161.1 GCA_027483405.1 Planctomyces sp.
CAGGAGATGCCATAGGCCGCAGTGGCCTCGAACTCGCTTATGACGCTCAGTTGCGTGGCTTGAGAGGCTTGAAACGGCTGACACTCGATCGACGCGGGCAGATTGTTGAAGAAGTCATGACTCGCGAAGTGAGGCATGGAGCCGACCTGTATCTGTCACTCGATGTCGAAGTCCAGCGCACAGCCGAAGCTCTGCTGGAACAAGCCCTCTTGCCCGATGTGATCGATGCGCCAGGCGATTCTCCCACGCAGAAAGTGGACAATCCCACCAAACCAGTTCAGCGGGCATCACCTCAGGGTGGAAGTGTCGTCGTGATCGATGTCCGCACTGGCCAGGTGATTGCTGCAGCGAGTGCTCCGGGCTATGACGCCAATGTCCTGACGAACCCCTCAGCCACTGAGTGGGCGCAGTTAACAGGCGATGTCCGGCGGCCACTCTATCAGCGAGTCACACGCATGGCGCTGGCACCGGGCTCGACCTTTAAGCCTCTCACAGCGATTGCTGGTCTGGAGGCCGGCATCAAGGCACAAGCTGCCATCGAGTGTGCCGGGTATCTGGATCAACCGCAGCGGGATCGCTGCCTCATCTTCCGGCATTATGGCGTGGGTCATGGTTCGACAGATCTCTCAGATGCTCTTTGCCAGTCATGCAACGTTTACTTCTTCAAGCTGGCCCGCATGCTGGGGCCCACTCCACTCGTCGAACAAGCCCGGCAATTCGGCTTTGGCCAACTCACAGGAATTGACCTCCCTTTTGAACAGGCCGGTCATCTGCCATCGCCCCAAACGAATTCTGCACGTGAGCCCTGGTATCCCGGTGACACGTTAGGCCTCGCCATAGGCCAATCACGGCTGCAGGTGACGCCTTTGCAAATGGCTCGATTTATGGCGGCCATTGCCAACGGCGGAGAACTCCTCACTCCCCGGCTCAAGACCGATCAAGGCCCACTGCTGGTGACATCGTTCGCGGAGACTGCCGGAGAAACCACTCGCACGAACGTGCGAAAGCCTGCACTTGCTCCCCAGACTTTGAAAGAGGTTCGCCACGGGTTGTATCGCGTGGTGAATGATGCTCAAGGGACGGCCTATAAGACCGTGCGACTTAAGGAAGTCGAGATCTGCGGCAAGACCGGGACTGCCGAGGCAGGAAGTGGTGTGGCTGATCATGCATGGTTTGCCGGCTATGCCCCTGCCTCACAGCCGCGGTATGCCATTGTGGTGGTGCTGGAACATGGAGGGAGCGGCGGAAAAGAGGCTGGCCCCATTGCTCGGGAAGTCATCCGCCGCATGCATCAACTGGGTCTGATCCCCTCAGGCAGCCTGGCGAAGAACGAAGACTAGCATTTGTTTCAGGTGCAAAGCCCATTGTTGACGAAAGACAGGATTTAAATACCCACATTCACTACCCGCTCAGTAGCACTTCGATTTCTTCTCTTTACCTTTTTCTACTTCCTTCGTGCTCTTCGTGTGCTTCGTGGTGACCTTAATCTCCGCCACAATGCACGCGGCGAGGCCACAATCTTCACTTTATCTATACACAACCACCAAGTGCGAACAGCAGCCTTGCGATCTTCTATTTATCTCGGTTCCGTCGTTCGCGAAAGTCGCGAGGAATGTAGGGACGCTCGCCCAGTTCCCAGGGAGTATCAGGACGCTGGGTCGCTAGCGGATCAGGACGAAGTTCCTCCCGGCCACGCAGCAGTTTCCAGCGTTCATTTTCAACGAGCGGCACCTGAATCACACTTCCATCAGCTAAAAGCACAGACGTCTCCCCCGGAAAGCAGTTCCCGAAAGACTGCGGGCTGGAATTGCGTGCCAGTTCCGGATCGCGCCAATTGGTCGTTGAACCAAAGACCTCATAAGGTTCAGCAGCATCAGCGATGAGCATCGTCTGTGCAGAATCGCCGATCTTTTCGAGATTCACACTGCTGTTGCGATGCAAGATCCACGAGTTGCCCGCCATGTGGGTTACAATCATCGGCCCTCGAAGCATTTCCTTGGCAGGGCAAGTGTATATGCTATGTGAACAATAACTATACATGAAGTAACCCAACACTTCGGGATCATCCCATGGTCTGTTTGTTGAAGCTACGACATTATAGAAAGGTGAAGCGTCTAGAAATGGATCAATCGAAAACATCCAACCTTGAAAAGGAGTGTCATCAGCTCGAAAAACGCCCCCTTGGGGAAATGAGTTCCATGTATCATAATAATTATGCATGGCCAGACCAATTTGCCTATAGTTGTTTCTCCATTGCGTTTTGCGAGCCAACTCACGGAGATGCAACATCCACGGGAGACCGACAGCAACAACGAGCGTCAGCAGTAATGACATAACGATGAATGGCACGAGACTGCTGAAACGAAACATGCTGCACTCCCAGATCCTGCGGAACAACTTTCTCAAACTCCAGCAGAACACGTCATCTAGGATTTCTCAAGATCTTGAGGAACAAGATTCGATTTGATCCCCTGCTCGCCACTCGATGCATCCCTTGTCGAATAGGGCTTCGCCAATTGAGAGATCGTTAGAGGACGAGTCAATCAAGGAGAAAGCACACTGCGCAGGCGGGCGAGTTCCTGCCAGGCGGCTTCGGGACTCATTCCATGCACATCGAGCTGGCGGATCTTTTCTAAGATCGGGTGTTCAGCCAGTTCAAAGAGTGTGAGTTGCTGCTCGCGTGAGCGGCGGGTTTTTCTTGCTGGCAGCCGCGATTTCCCTGGATCCTGCGAGAGATGATCCGTCTGCTCGGCTTCCAGCACTTTCAGAATTTCACGGGCACGGTCGAGCACCACACCCGGCAGACCCGCGAGACGACCCACATGAATGCCATAACTCTTATCAGCCGCACCAGGCACGATCTGATGCATGAAAACGACATCGTCATTCTGTTCGCGAACCGCCACGTTCCAGTTCATCACCGACTTCAGTGAAGCACTCAGTTGCGTCAATTCGTGGTAATGCGTCGCAAAGAACGTCCGGCAGCCGACTGCATCATGCAGGAACTCCGTAATCGCCCAGGCCAGCGAAATCCCGTCATAAGTGCTCGTGCCACGACCAATCTCATCGAGAATCACAAGGCTCGACGCAGTGGCCGAATGCAGAATACGGGCGGTCTCAGTCATCTCGACCATGAAGGTCGATTGCCCCCGGCCCAACTCATCGCTGGCACCGACACGGGCAAAGATTCGATCCGCCAGACCAATCCGGGCGGATTCCGCCGGGACAAACGAACCGATCTGTGTGAGAATGGTTAATAAAGCTGCCTGACGGATATATGTACTTTTACCTGCCATATTAGGGC
>JAIXUU010000256.1 GCA_027483405.1 Planctomyces sp.
GCGGCTGGTGTGCATCCTCTGCTTCTGGCAATTGGCAGTGAACGATATACGCCTTATGCGCAGCGAAATCGTCCACAGGAACTCCTCACACAGGCCAATGCGATCCTTGGGCAGGGACAGCTCTCGCTGGCCAAGTATCTGCTGATTGTGGCTCATGAGGATGAAGCATCGCTCGACATTCACGATATCGAAGCCTATTTCGCTCATCTCTTAAGTCGGATTGACTGGTCGCGCGATCTGCACTTTCAAACGAAAACAACAATTGACACGCTGGATTATTCCGGGAGTGGTTTCAACGAAGGCTCAAAAGTTGTAATGGCAGCCACCGGACCCGTTCGTCGGGAATTGCCAACCAGCATTACAGAAGAATTTCAATTACCTGACGGATTTCAAAATCCCAAACTCTGCATGCCGGGTGTGCTGGCGATTGAAGCTCCGGCCTTTCAGCCGGGAAACAGCGACCTGCGCAGGTTCTGCGATGCGTTTCCAGTCAATTCGCCGATCAACAGCTTCCCGTTGATATTGCTGGTCGATGATGCCGATTTCTCGGCTCGCACGCTCAATAACTGGTTATGGGTGACATTCACCCGATCGAACCCTGCCATTGATATCGATGGCATTGGTGCGTTTACAGAAGCCAAGCATTTTGGCTGCATAGGGAGCCTCGTGATCGATGCACGAATCAAGCCTCAGCATGCTCCACCTTTGATCGAAGATCCTCAAGTTTCTGCCCGAATCGATCAATTGGCAATTCGAGGTGGGCCATTGGCAGGATTATGGTAGATTCAAGGGTGCATCCGGTGACCAAGGCCCCCTGCATCGTGACGACTGTGACAGGTCGTTATGGTGGTGACTCATGTCCTGCCAGCACAAATTTTTTCTGCCAGTTCGAACCACCCGTATGTTCTTGACGATGGTGTTTCTCGGAATCTGTCTGTCCCCTGGCGACTGGCCATTGTCCTGCTTCGACCTAACACAACGCAGAGAATCTGTTAGAACATTGGCTTGGGCCCATCATCTGCAAGCTGAAGGAGAGCAGCCTGCAAGACAGCCAGCCAATGATGCCGCCGGCGATGCCCGCCAGCGTGTCGATCTGGCCTTACAGACACTCGACTATACACAGCCCCCTGCGCCGGAGTTGCTGGCTGATCTCAAACGACTGGTCGTGAGCCATGACGTGGATGATCTGGTTCGCCGCAGAGCTGCGATCGCTCTGGCCAGGTTGGGATCGCGAGCACCTTCGGGAGTGGTCTCATTAAAGCGAGTGCTGACTGAAGTGAAATCGGGCAAAGAACGTGCGAGTACACTTCTGTGGGTGTTACCCGCACTGGGCCGGTATGGTTCGCTGGCACATGAGACAGCCGCCGACCTGGCGTTCATTGCGTTCGACAGCCATTACCCGGAGGAAATTCAGCTCAGTGCCATTGCGGCACTCGTCGAAATGGGAGCCACTCGCGAGGGCTTGGCAGTGATCGAGAAGCTGTTGACCAATCGTCACTTGCCGCTTGAATTGAGAACAGCCGGAATGCAGGGGGTCATTGCCTATCGGCAGGAAGCGTCGATGCTTTTGCCGCAGGTCATGCGCTGGCTCGATGATGAAAACGTCGCTTTGAGAGCCATGGCGGCGGAGGCGATTGGCGGTTTTGGTGAGCGGGCGATGGTGGCCGAAGAACGGCTTGCCGCCATGTTTCTCGATGATCCTGCTCCACTCGCGCGGGAGAGCGCTGCACAGGCGATTCTTGCGATCTCTCCGCAGCCTACGCCATGGATTATCAATATCTATGATGAGACCATGGCCGAGATTGCCCAGATGGAAGCTGCCATGTCGTCGGGGTCGTTGGCTTCGAAAGCAGGACAACTTTCCGACGATCTCCAGGCCGAATTGGCCTTGAAGCTCGCTGCCTTACGACTGCGGCAACTCGAGATCCTGCAACTGATGGGGAACAGCAGAGACTGGCAACCAATGGCGACGAATTCATCGAGGCCCCAGGGTGCGGCAGATCTGACACAGTGGAAGCTCTGGCGAGATCGTTTTACAGCGGCTCTGAAAAGTGAGTCATTGAAAGTGAGCCTGCTGGCATTAGAGATCCTGCTGCGATCAAACACCTTGAAAGGTGTCGAATGGCAGCCGGTGATTCAGCGTGGATTGTTCAGTTTAAGCCCGGAAGAACGGCGGGCGACAGTCAGGCTCTTTCAGAAGTATCCGTGGGATGCTCAATGCCAGATCTGGCTGGAGGGTTTACTGAAAGACCTGCAAGGCCAGGCCCTGCAGATCGAAGACCAAGCCCCTGCTGTCAATACACAAGCTCCCGCAGAGCAGCGGCTGGAGACCTTGCAACGGATCGATGGCCTGACAGATCGTCAGGTAGTTCAGCAGGCAGCGACCCGCCAGCAGCGATTGCTTTCTCAGCAAATGGCGGCTGTGCGAGCCGCCATTCGAGCCATTGAATCCAGGAAGGTTCCCGCACCATGAAGGTGGTTGTGGCCAGCACTTCATCCAGTCAGGCTGCCGGAGCGAGACTCCTGTTTCCCTTGGAGAAGGACATACAGGCAGAGGCCCTGGCGGCAGGTGCCGAGGCGCGCTGGCTGCTGGCGTTGTCAACAGAAGATGATGCCAGCGTGATAGGAGCTGCCCTGGCCCTTCTAGGAAAAGACGGGGTGATCATGGTCTGGCCCCCTCGAGTTCAAGAGGGTGTTTCTGAACGGGTGGCTCAAGAGGTGGAAGATCATCTGCTGGAGCAATTACGAATTGAACTGAGCCATGCCAGATGTACATCGGTGGGTGGCCCCATGACATACGCCCAGTCATTGGCCGACCCAGAGGAATTGAATCGATGGATGCTGTTGAATCGCATTGGATTTGAACAGGTCGGAAATATTCTCTTTTATGGAAAAGACCTGCAAACGTACTGGAACGAAAAGTCGCCAGAACTAGCAGAGCCAGCTCGCGTGCATGAACTTTTGGAAGGCGATGAAAACTGGCGAACGTTATCGCTCAGTGACATGCAAGCCCCGGAGGACGTCGCCCTGATTCTCGATTCAACCTTACAGGGAAGTCTCGATCTCCCTTGCCTCGACGGCTTCCGCAGTGGTGCACAAATGCTGTTGGGGCACCTCCAATCGCCTCGATTCTGCAACGAGTTGACGCGTGTCGCATTTGTGAAGAATCAACCAGTGGCTGTGGGAATGCTGTGTGAAGATGCAGAAAGAGCGACAGTGGAGTTGTCGTACCTCGGCGTTGTTTTTGGGCAACGGGGCCAAAAATTTGGGCAGCGACTGTTGAGAGAATTGGAACTGCGGGCACTGGCGAGGCGACAGCGCTGGTCCATGCTGGCCGTAGATGCCACAAACCATTTTGCGATAAAACTTTACGAGAACTGTGGCTATGTGCCGCTCTTCTCGCGAGAGGTTTTCATCAGCTTTCCAAACACTCTCTGAGAAAGAAATTGACAGCTTTTGAACATTCTCTGTCGGTCGAAATGAGTTCATTTTTGGCAGCGCTCGGCGGGCAAAACATGAGTTTTCCTGTGGAATCCGGACTGTTCTGCACGAGGCTGCGAGTTGCCAATTTTTTATGAACCCTTTGGGTTTGACTCCCTGCTGGCGGGGGGTAGCATCGCACCTGCTTTGAATGATTCGGAGCGGGTGGAGATCAGTCGTCTCGATTGCCCAACACTTTGTTCGAAGTCAGATCAACAAGTTCATTGGTTGTGGCGATGGCATGTCATCATGGGGCCTCTTGGCGCTGTGATAAGTCGTAGACTGCAGGCCAGTCCGTCGCACGAAATGCAACCTGTTTGTTTGAATTCGTATTCGTTCATGGTTCAACCATGAGAAGTTTTCTGAATCATCGAGGCCCCTGACTCTTTGCCAGTGGTTCTTACGGAATATGCAACCGGAAGCAGCACTTCAGCGAGTCTGGAATCCACGAGTCCCCCACAATCCACGGCGGCCTGCTCTTTCCCCTTTTCAAGTCTGACTTTCTCACAGTTGATGGAATCGATTCCATCCAGCCGTCTGAAAGTACGTCCTGACAAAGTGGCATGGGCATGGGAGGGTCTGCACGATGCAACCCGGCATGATGCTGGCGAACCCCGGAATCAATCATGATGAACGAGATCAACAACAGACAGTTCAGGCTCCCGCCTCCCAGGTACGAGGCGTGCCACAGCTCATATCTCAGAACGCCGATGGACAGACTGAATCTGATGTTCAGACCGCTGCTGAGCGGGCACGGCTCAATGAGAGTCTCGTCAGGCAGAATGCTCTGACTCGACACTCTCCAGCAGAGCGTTTTCCAGTACAGCGTCTTCCAGGACAGAGTCGTCCAGTACAGCATGCCGGGAAACAGCACTCTCTTCCCACGAGAGCCAAACTTCAGCAGGAAGCGGCCTCCTTAGGATCTGTCCTCATTCAGGCAGGTCTTTGTCAGGCTGCTTCCAGCCGAACAAACGGATCGCGGCTCTCGACAGATGACCGCCATGGATCTGTGTCGCCAAACGTTGGGAACCAGTTGCCTGTGAAACTGCCAGCGGCCACGGGTAGTGTTTCGGCTGAAATGACCAAGGCGGCAGCGGATTCTGCCAAGGCATTATTGTTCAATACAGCAGCCATGACGGATGCAGGTGCTTTGCAGATCTTTCAAGAAGCATTGATCGAAGCCATTGGGTCATCTCGATATGAGATGCTCTTTGCTCGAAAAGTCACTTTCGACTGGCAGCAGGTTGCGGCCACAACGTCTCATCATCAAGCGGGGCGACTGGTACTGCGAATTGAAGACGAGTTCTTACGAAACTGGCTGAGGCGAGAATACCATCCCCTGCTGGAGCGACTGGCTCGTGAGTGTCTGCAGGGAAGTACGATTTTATTCAGTGAAGATGCGTCACTTGGTCAAAGCACATCCTCTGCAAAGATCACGTCATCTCACACGACAGATCACCAAACAACGATATCAAGGAATCCCTCTGAAAAGATTTCCACAACAAATACTGGAGTGATTGCACAGCTTCCCGCACAGAATCACATGCCTTCTCGGAACCTGAGAAAGTCGGCTGTCTCTGACTTGAAGTTGGGAGCCACAATCTCCACAATCCCCTCCCCGGACCAACCGGCTGAGCATCATGCAGCAGATCAGTCTTCTGGTGCTGCTGAACAGCGTATTGATAGACAGTGTGCCAACAAACCAAGTGCCAACAAATCGTCGAGAGTTCTTCCAGTCAGCGATTTTCCGGGAGCCAATCTCGACGTGATGCGATCTGAATCTGCCCACAATCCTGCTCCTCAGAACCTGCCACTGTTTGCCACGTCCTTGGCCAAAAGCCAATTGGCGGCTGGGAATAAAGTCGCTGATGATCAGGTTGTCGCCAGCGTAGCAGGCAGAAATCCGCTGGTCTCTCAGATGGCAGGTCCTCGCCGGGGGGCATATGTCGCATCGACGGCCTTTGGATCAACGAACCAAGTGCCAACGGCCCAGGCGCCAACAAAACAGGCAGCTGGATTCTCCTCAGCATCTCACGAATCTCGTTCCAATTCAGGAGCGGCATCTCATCATTCAGCTCCGGCTCATCTGGGGAGAACAAACGCTGCGAAAATGTCGCGTCGCCCGATGGAACTGAGTGATCTCGTCGTCGGTACAGGGAATGAACTGGCTCTGGCAGCGGCCCGCAAAGTTTGCGACGAAGTACCGGCTCCATTCAATCCGCTCTATCTGTTTGGAAACGTGGGCATTGGCAAGACCCACCTGCTGGAAGGAATTTCCCGGCAATTGCGCAGGCAGCATCCCGGGCTCAATGTACTGATGATGACCGCCGAACAGTTCGCCAACTGTTTTACCCAGGCACTGCGTGACAAAACGTTGCCTTCATTCCGGCAGAAGTTTCGCAATGTCGATGCTCTCCTCATTGATGATGTGGATTTTCTCGATAATACGCGGGTGATACGCGAAGAGTTTCTCCATACATTTACCGAACTCGCAGAACGTGGACGGGCGATTGTGCTGACGGCTGATCGGCACCCTAAACTCCTCTCGAAGCTGGGGGATGAACTGGTCACACGCTTCATGTCGGGGCTGATCTGCCGAGTGGAAGCACCTGATCAGGCCACGCGTGAACGGATCGTGCAGATGAAAGCGGCCCGTATGGGTACCGATATCAGTGAAGAAGCACTGATGTGGGTGGCGCAAAAATTCCGCAACAATGTGCGGGAACTCGAAGGGGCTCTCAACTGCCTCCACACGTGGTACACAATGAGCGAACGGCGGGTCGGCCTGGCCACGGCACGGCAGATTCTGGCCGACCTCGAACGCGATTGTCTCAAGATCGTCCGACTGGCCGATATCGAGCAGACGATCTGTACGCTCTTTGGCGTGCGGCCACGTGAACTGAAATCATCCAGCCGGGCACGTACAGTGAGTCAGCCGCGAATGCTCGCGATGTTTCTGGCAAGAAAACATACGCAGTCAGCTTATCAGGAAATTGGCCAGCATTTTGGCGGGCGGAATCACAGCACCGTGATGGCTGCCGAGAAAAAAGTGGGCGAATGGCTCGATTCGAACAGCGAGCTTCATCTGGGTGGACGAGACTGGAACATTCGCGAACTGATGGACACCCTCGAACAACAGCTTCTGGCCAGTTGAACGCTGTTGCATCCATCCCGAATCATTCACTTGAAGTCAGAGAATTGTTCAACTCTGGATCTGCTGCAACTTCAGTCGAGACCTCTGCAGCTTCTTCGCGGTACAGAGGTAGCACGACACAAAAGGTGCTGCCGCGACCCAGTTCTGTGGAGACATCGATCTTTCCACCATGCAGCTCGACAATCTCGCGGCAAATGGCCAGGCCCAGGCCATGGCCTGTCGAACCTGACGCCGAACGAGCGGCATCCGCCCGGAAGAATCTTTCAAACAGATGCGATCGTTCTTCAGCCGACATCCCACGTCCGGTGTCCACGACGGAGATGCGGGCCGAGTCTGTATCCGAGGTAAGAGTGACGAAGATCATCCCCTCGGGAGCATTATATTCAATCGCGTTATTGAGCAGGTTGGTCACAACCTGACCTATAAACACAGCATCGCCAAAAACAGTGGCCGAAGTGAGCTGCGCCGCCAGCTTTAACTGGCTGGTTTCGGCTTTGGGTTTGATCGACTCGATCGCATGTTCCACCACCGGCAACAGATCGATGGGCTGACAATTGAGTTGTAATCGACCCGAATCGGCTCTCGCCAGAGCCAGCAGACTTTCCACCAGAGTGCGCATGCGGGAAGCAGAGCGACCACAGGCACTCAGTGCCTGACGATATTCCTGTGCAGAGCGTTCGCGAGCCAGTGCATGTTCCGTTTGTGCCAGGACCACAGCAATCGGCGTCCGCAATTCGTGCGAGGCATCCGAGGTAAATCGAACCTGCCGTTCAAAGCCGGCCTGCAATCGATCAAAGGTCGCATTCAGGACTTCGGCCAGTGCCTGGAGTTCCGTTTTCAGTGGGGCCACGTCAATCCGTTGATTGAGTGTGCTGGCGGTCAGTTTATCGACCGTCTTGGAAATATCGTCGAGCGGGGAAAGCACGCGCCTGGCCAGCAGCCATGTCCCGGCAATACCGATGATCAGCGAAAGGAGCGCAATCAGGCCCGTTCGCAACAGCAGACGCTGCAGGTCATCCCATTCGCGCTGAATCCACCGGCCCACGACAATCGAACGCGACCGGCTGGGATCGAAAATTTTCACTTCCCAACGACCATTCACTGAGCGGGATTGGGTCGGATCGTGAATGGCGGCCGGGCCTCGCAGTTTCGATTCAGGAAAAGGAGCCAGTGCATCTTCGGGCAGATCAAATGACCGGTCGATGATCTCACCGGTATCCTCCCGGAGGATAAAAAAGTACATCCGCTCGGGGGGACCGCGACGATCAAAATCGGGCGGCCCGGCATTCCTCTGAAAAGGCTCTCCTGGTGGAAAATCATTCCTTCCTCCTCCCCGTGGATTAGGCCCAATACGATCATTTCTTCTCTCGGGCTGTTCCATGGGAATTTGGTCGGCCAGGAGTAGCTGAGGCGGATTCCCTGCCTCTCGACCGGCTTCCAGTGGATTTCGCTCAGGAGGGTTCGTGCCGGGAGGGCCTGGTTCGCCAATCGGCCGATCCCGTTCAAATCCATCACGCCCATGGCGATCTCGATCACCTCGATTTCCTCCATCGGTTGTGGGAAATCGATTGCCAAATCGGCCATTCGCCAGCACCGAGAAGCCAAACGATCTCAGCTCACTTTCGATGCGTTCGATTGTTAATCGTCGATTGGTTTCGTACAGCACAACGGCGAAGAAGAGCAGCACTGCACCCAGCAGGAGCGTGACCCAGACGACGAGGCTGCCCCGAATCGACCGCGAAGCGAACCTGTTCCATAAGCCGGGAATGCCGAGCCATCGTTTGGAAGTAAGTTCGACCACAACAGATTGTCCCGCTGCAGAATTTTTGAGAACCGGGCCTTGAGAACAACCGTCGTTTACGAAGCAGAATCGTGAGACGCATCATCCACAAGTTCTACAGAAGATGCCTGGCTATGAATGATGTACCCCAAGCCACGACGGGTCTCAATCACATCACGGCCAAGTTTTCGCCTGAGATTCGAGATATGCACATCCAGCAGGTTCGAGAGAGATTCGTCATTTTCATCGAAGATGTGATCGTACAAATCGGTACGCGGAACGACACGACCCCGATGCAGCGCCAGATATTCAAAAATCGAGTATTCGCGAGCTGTCAGCACAATCTCGACATCGTCCCGGAAGACTTTGCGATGAATGAGATTGATCGTCACTCCCTGACCCAGTTCGAGCAAGGATTCAGATTCACCGGCTGCCCGCCGGATTAACGCCCGCAGTCTGGCCAGAAGTTCGCCACGATCGAAAGGCTTCACGAGGTAATCATCGGCCCCCTGATCGAGACCTTGCACTCGATCAGCCACACCATCACGGGCTGTGAGCATGAGCACGGGTGTTGATTTCTTCGCGCGAAGTTGTTTCAGCAGGTCAAAACCGGAAAGCCGGGGGAGCATCCAATCAAGCACAATGACATCGTATTCCCAGACAAGTGCACGATGCAGCCCCGATTCACCATCGGCAGCCGTATCGACGGCGTACCCTTCGTCTTCCAGCATTCCCCGAAGTGCAAACAGCAGATCTGGCTGATCTTCAACAATCAAGGCACGCATGCGGCGATAACTTCCTGGCTGGTCATGGATCTGGCGCAGAGGTTCTGTTCGAAGGATTGCAGAAAAACTGCTGGCGACATGCGGCCGCCAGCAGTTCTTGATCAGCACCCATCAGCCGGCAAACTATTGAACCAATGCGACCTGGCATCCAGATAAAGTGAACGATTCCCACCCACCGACATTCTGGCATCGGCTGTCACCCCTTCGAGAAACGAATTCCTTAAGGGTGGATGTCTGGCATGACAGTGGGCTGGAATAGTGGACCTGGTTAGCGTTTTTTCAGTTCAGCAACTTCTTTTCGCAGAAGTTCGATCTGTTCGAGCAGTTCTGCGGTGGATGGACCGGGTCGCTCGGGACGTCGCACTTCCGGGCCACCATCACGAGGGCCGGGACGTTCTTCGCGCGGGCCACCTTCCCGTGGACCACGGGAAGGGCCACCGGCTTCATCGCGAGGCCCCGGTCCTCGTCCATCTGGGCCACGCCCTTCGGGTCCGCGATCACCTGGCCCTGGTCCACGTCCTTCAGGCCCACCATCACGCGGCCCTGGCCCACGACCCTCAGGCCCACCATCACGCGGGCCACGAGGAGGGCCATCCATTTCACCACGCGGTCCCGGCCCACGTCCATCAGGCCCACGACCTTCCGGGCCTCTTCCTTCCGGTCCACGACCTGGAGGACCAGGAGGTGTTGGGGGATGTGGCAACTGAATGGTTTCACCATCACCAGGAGTCAGGGCATGGGCGTGAAGGATTTCCATGCCGCGAGGTGAGCGATCTTTATGTCCATCGACCTTGAGCAGCGTCCCGACTGCCAGACGCTCCTTCAGTCGATTTCCCACATGCGGCGGGAAGGCAACGCGAGTCCCATCATTGAGGATCACGCCATCAACATCGCCATGAATGTTTTCCGAAATCCGGGCCACTTCGCCTTTGACAGTGACAGCCTCACCCTGAGGCCTGTGCGGCCCTTCCGGACCCCTGCCTTCGGTGCCTCGTCCCTCTGGTCCACGTCCTTCTGGTCCCCTGCCTTTAGGCCCGCGTCCTTCAGGACGTTCATCGCGGGGCCGTTCTGGCCCGCCACGTTCTGGCCCGCCACGTTCCGGACGTGGTCGATCAGGATTGTCACCTTCCGGGCGAGGGCGTCCCGGGCGATCTCCAGCAGGACGATCTCCACCAGGACGTGGTTCATCGCCGGGTGGTTGAGCCCAGACATTCGAAACGCCTGTCAGCGGTAGACTTACTGCCAAGCCTGTCAGCAATAGAATTGAAGCTGCCCATTTTCTCATCGGATGTTTCTCCAGGAATCAATCGGAGGGGTCATCTTTCCTCAACACCAAAGTTGAGCTGAGGTGTTGGTGAAAAACTTCACTAATCAACCTCAATTGCCAGAATCACAAAACTCTGACAAAGGGCACCCGTCGCCCCAACGGAAATAGAGGATAGCTGTCGATCCTGAAGCCAGAATGAAGCTCCAGTTCGATCTGGTGCGAATGGTTTGTTTGTCGTAAATCGTCAAGAGAGTTGTTGACTTTGAGGTCTACAAACCTGAGGATTCTCCAAGCACAGCGAATCAGAAACTTTGTCCCGACACTTCGTTGTACTTCCCGCCAGCTGCTTAAGCGGTTGTCATCCGACAACTCTGCCCGCCTGTAACTTGAACATCCTGCCCGCACCTTTGGAGCCACAGCGAATGACTAAACCAGCCATGGATCAATCGGTTCGTTCTTCCCGCCGCCAGTTTCTTGGGGTTTCTGCTGCTTTGGCAGCGGGTTGTTTTGTCACCGCCCGCCCGGCTTTCTCAGCCTCTCGCTCTGCGAATGAAAAGCTCAATATCGCCGTCATTGGCCCGGGCGGACGCGGGCACGAGAACCTCATGGGCGTCTCCAGCGAAAACATCGTGGCGATTGTCGATGCCGACTTCCGACGAGCCGCTAAAGCCTTCGAACTCTTCCCGAATGCGAAGAAGTTTTCTGACTATCGAAAACTCTTTGATACGCCCGATTTCTTCGACGCAGTGGTGGTGAGCACTCCCGACCATACACATGCCGCACCCACCTCGATTGCCATGAAGCAAGGCAAGCACGTCTACACAGAGAAGCCGTTAACCCACTCGTTGTATGAAGCCCGCTCTTTGCAGGAAACGGCTGCTGCCGCCAAAGTCGCCACACAAATGGGAACACAGATCCATGCTGGTGAAAACTACCGGCGTGTGGTCGAAATCATCCGCAGTGGTGCCATTGGCCCGGTGACGGAAGTGCATGTCTGGGTGGGTAAAGGCTGGGGTGGCGGAGAACTTCCCAAAGAGCTTCCGCCTGTTCCCGAAGGGCTCGACTGGAACTCGTGGGTCGGACCGGCACCTTTCCGGGAATTCCACCCCACTTATGTTCCAGCGAACTGGCGCCGCTGGTGGGATTTTGGGAATGGCACGCTCGGCGATATGGGCTGCCATTACATGGATCTTCCCTTCTGGGCACTGGGGCTGAAGCACCCGACAAAGATCACAGCCGAAGGGCCAATTCTGAATCTGCAGACGGCCCCGATCGGCATGACAGCCGAGTACGAATTCCCTGCGGTAGGCAGTCAGCCCGCGTGCAAACTCAAGTGGTACGATGGCACGATGACGCCTAAGGAAGTTCGTGGTCGTAAAGTCCCTGGTTCGGGTGTGATGTTTGTGGGCAGTGAAGGGGAGATGTTCGCCGATTACGGCAGTTACAAGCTTTATCCTGAGGAGA
>JAIXUU010000434.1 GCA_027483405.1 Planctomyces sp.
ACGGACTCATACCATCAAACTCTCAACTTGCATTATTCGCAGACCCTCAGAGATCAATGCGAGAATGGCAAAAGATGATGGACAGGAAAAATGAATTTTATTCGTAGTTGGTGAATCGAGTAAAAATTTTCGTGCGTGAGTGACCTGCCAGGAGTGACACAACCTCCTGAAAAATTTGCTATTACGACGAGAGCGACTGGAGCATGCCGACCAGTGCCAGGCGCAAGTTGGCCTGAGTCCACAACAGGGGTGTGATGTCGTTAGGGATATACGTGCCTGCTTCGCAGAAGTAGGACTCCGGGCATTTGTAGGGACCAAAGCGGCTCTCTGGTCGAGTGAGCTGTGTGAGTGCCCGCAGCAGGTGGAACTTCTGCAGCGCCAGATCTTCCGGCTGGCCGTGCGTGCGATACCATTCGCCAGCAATGATCGAAATGATCGGATCAAACAGGCACCACTGCGCTTCAAAACCTTTCTTCAAAAGTTGATCGCGGGCCGACTGATCTTCGCTGTAATCGGTTGATCGCTTTTCGGCACTGACCAGCGTGCGATAATCGGCACACCAGTAGGAATCTCCCAGGTAGCGCCGAATGCCATAAGGCCCCGCCAGTTGTTCCGTCACGTTGGCCACAATCGTGCGCGCCATGGGCTCAGTCGTTACCTGCAATGGCCAGATGAGGAAGAGTAGAGCCGCATCGACAGCACGTTCTTTTCGGGAATTTGTCTCCCTGGATTCATAGGGCAGAATACGGGCCAGCGCGTCTTCACCTCGATGCACCAATTGACTGCAGAACTCCGATGTGGCACCCCGGCCAGCCGTACGGAACTCGGGGTGTTCATCGAGAATGACGGCCCACAGCTTCAGGGCCGCCACGACAACACCGATGCTCGAAGCCTCGACTTTGCGCTCTTCTTCCCAGTGGCCACTGTCTTCATCGGTGGCGTAATCAATGGCTTGAAAGTAATGCGGGAACTCATTGAGCAGGGCGGCTTGTTCGATGGAAAGCTCGAGTTGCCCGGTCGTCGCGAGCCTGGAAGTTAGCCAGAGAAAATAGCCCAGGGCATCGTTCTGAGCGTGAGACCACGACTCGCTGTTCTCAGTCAGTGTCCTCCCATTAAAACGAATATGCGGACGCTGCTGGATCTGATCGGGAGTGGTTCGCCCTTCGATCATGTTCGCCAGTCGCTGCTTCTGTGTCGCAAAGAATGCCAGAAGTGCCTCGACATCCTGAACTGCTGTGGCCTGCTCACCCCAGAGAAAATGGCCATGGGCGACATGCACGTTGTCTCGTACCCAGACGTTCTGATACCCCGTCAGGTGAAAGTCATCGGCGACCGATGTCGCTGCCGCAAACAGACCTGTCTCCAGCCTGGGGAAGTGGAACGTTCCCTGCTGGATGAGCAAGTCTTCTACAGCTTTGACTTGCCCGTGAGTCCAGGTGTCATTGATCGAGGCGGGCAATAGCGCAGCAATTTCCGGGAGCAAAGCCTGAGCAGGAGCGGGGGCGGGCATATTCTACAGGTTCCTTCCTGAAGCCAAGGGGCTCGATTTTCGGCACGATCTGGGGGTTCGCGAAGACGCTCAATCCCAGCCACCCCATACCAGGGAATGCAGTTGATTATTGGAATCCGTTTCAGTCGAATGGTTGATTAGAACGAGGGGGCGGTATGCAGACCGAAAGCGTTCCCTTCGGTATCGATCCCTGTGGCGATGAAGCCGTACATGCCAATTGATGTTTTGGGCATCATCAGCTTGCCACCGGCGGCTTCAATGCGACCGGCTTCGACAGCGCAGTCTTCGCAACTGAAGTAGATCATTGTGCTGTTTCCTCCGGCTGACATCCCTTCCATTTTGCATAACGCCCCTGAGGCGCCCGGGCCATCCATCGACATGGGGAAGGTCTTCATCTGCAGATTTTCGACCGGGCTGGCCAGCTTCTCGAGCTTTGTCCCGAGGACGGTCTGATAGAAAGCTGTCGCGCGGTCGAGATCATTGACATAAATTTCAAACCAGCAACCAGGATTCGGACGCACAGGAAACCTCCTTCATCAACGGGGACATAGGGAGTCGGGGACAGGGAATGTTCCGTCACAACGCCCGCGACAATAACTGCGCCACCCGCTCATTGCCAAAGAGTTTTTGTAACCAAGGGACAGATTGCGACATCACCGTGATAGGCTCAAATTGATAAGTCACGACGAATCAAGTCGGTTTCGAGATTGTTAGAAACTTCTGCCCCATCATCGAATGGCATAGGCGGTATCATAATGGAACATAAATTCCACTGATGAATTAATCCCTACACAATGACCCCCAGCGAACTTTTTCTGAGTTTCGATGTCGGATTCGATGTCAGAATCGTGTGAAAATCGGGAGGATCAGAGGCCATCGGGCCGAAATCTGTTCAGAATCGCTGTGTGACTGAAAGACTGGCCATCATCAGCCGCTATGATCCGCTAGAAGATTTTCCCCCAGACTGTGGATCGACCGATGCTATGGCCGCCCTGCTGAACAACTGTCTGTACGCTCGGCATGGACGGAGCATTTTGACTTGAGGATGATGTGCCTTATCTGCTGTTTCTACTGATCTGCACTGTGTGGGGGGGCAGCTTCATCCTGATGAAGAAGGCCAATCCTGTTCTGGAAGCGATCACGATTGGTGGTTGGCGTGTGGCGGGTGGTGCCATTGCACTGGGGTTGATTTTCTGGTGGCTCGGCCCTTCTCGAACGCTTCGGAGAAAACATCTGGGGGCACTGGTCATTGTGACCTTTCTCGGATTCACCTGGCCTTATGTGGTGCAGCCCTGGCTGGTCGAACGGAATGGCAGTTTTATCGTGGGTGGGAGTGTCAGCCTCAATCCACTGATGACGATCTTCATTGCCATACCACTTCTGGGTGTCTGGCCCACCCAGCGGCAATTCTGGGGTGTGCTGGCTGCTCTTTCGTTTCTCATTGTGCTCTTCGCTGGCGAGATTCATAAAAACCTGCCACTGCTCGACCTGGCCGTGCTGATTTCTGTCCCCTTAGGTTACGCCTTCTCGAATGTCATCATTCGCCGCACGATGAAGGACGCTAATCCTCTCGAATTGACACTGGTCGCACTGGCTGCCGCTGCACTCATCCTGTTGCCAGTTGCCTGGTTCACCGAATCTGCGGCCCCGGATGCCACCCGGATCGACTGGATCACCGCGATTGGTGCTGTGGCGATCCTGGGTGTCGCAGGAACGGGATTGGCCATGTATGGCTTTAACATTCTCATTCGCGATCAAGGCCCGCTGTTTGCCGGGATGGTGACGAACCTCGTACCACTCTGGGCATTCTATTGGGCCTGGCTTGATGGAGAACCGCTCACCCTGCTGCAACTGGTGTGTGTGGTCGGTGTGCTGGGCTCGGTTCTCGTTGTGCAGTATCGCGCTGCTGGTGCGAAGACACCTGCTCACCCTCCGGTTGTGACCACGGCGATTCCTCCCCTTGAAGTCACAACCGAGGCGCAAGAACTGGCCACAGTCCGCAGCGTACCGACCAATATGCTGGCCCCCGCGCGGGAGCAGATTGCGGCTGGTGGCGAAAATGGCTGAGTTGGCCATGATCCCATTTTCAGCCTGCTTCTTCGCTTCGGAGGAGTGCCTTGGACAACAAAAGCTGGCATGATGAGGAGTGCCGAAGAGAACCCACATTCAGCTTGCGAACCCACAGCCGGAAGAGCTCATGACCTTTCCACTTTTGCCCCTCAGCTATTGCACCAATGTTCATCCGGCTCAGACTCTCGCTGAAGTGATTCAAGGTCTCGATACCTTCGCCCTTCCTATTCGCCAGGCCAGTGGTGGCGAACTCGCCGTCGGACTATGGCTGCAAGCCACCATCATCGATGAGTTACTCGCTACGCCCGAGGCTCTCGAAGAACTTCGCGCGGCGCTTTCCTCACGAAATCTCATTTGCTACACGCTCAATGCCTTCCCGTACGGAAACTTTCACTCCGAGCGTGTCAAAGATCAGGTTTATCTTCCCGACTGGTCGTCTCCCCAGCGGTACGATTACACCTTGAATTGTGCCCGCATTCTTGCGGCACTGCTCCCCGAAGATCTGCAAGGGAGCCTGTCGACATTGCCACTCGCGTTCAAGCCGCATGAACCCACCGGTGATTTTCAAAGTCTCTGTATCCGTCAGTTACTTGATCTGGCCATGGCCCTCGATGACCTGCACGACTCCACCGGCCGCCTGATCCGGCTGGCCATTGAACCTGAACCCCTCTGCCTGCTGGAAACGACCGACGAAGCGATTGCCTTTTTCGAGCAGTTGTTTCGTCAGGCGGAAGAGAAGGGGATGCTCTCGCAGGCTAGAACGCATCTGGGGCTGTGCTACGACGTCTGCCATCAGGCGGTCGAATTCGAACCCGCCGATCAGGCCATTCATGCCATTGAACGAGCCGGTATTCGCATCAACAAGGTTCATCTCAGCTGTGCGATCGATGCGAGGCAACCCCTCACTCCCGAAGTTCAGACGGCTCTTAAAAGCTATATCGAGCCGCGTTACCTGCACCAGACGATTGCCCGCTGCATGTCGGGCGACCGGCAGGAGAGTGGCTTTGTTCGCCAGGTCGATCTGACAGAAGAATTTCTGGCGGCACCACCACTCGAATTCCAGGAAGCCGAGAGTTGGCGCGTGCATTACCATGTGCCCATCTCGGAAGTTTCGATTGGCCCCCTCTTCACAACGCGGCCCGATCTCGAAGCGGCTCTCAAAGCTGTTGAGGGTCTTCCCTACGCCCCGCACTTGGAAGTGGAAACCTACACCTGGAACGTCCTCCCGGGACAACCCCGGACGGAAGCGATTATCGCGGGCCTGGGAAAAGAACTTGAAACCGCGCGGGGGTTAGTTGGTATGTAACGCGCCACGAGCCGGAATCGTGAGCGACGGGTATTTATATTTTCATGACATTTGGATGGATCGCCTCGAAGAGTAATTAATTCCCGTCGCTGACGCTTCCGGCTCGTGTTGTTCGCTCGTTGTTAGAATTCACCTTTGATTTTCTCGAGCAGGGCTTGAAGTTCTTTGACTTTTTCGGGTTGGTCTTCGGCGAGGTCGCGGGTTTCGCCGGGGTCTTCTTCGAGATTAAACAGGCGAGGTCTGGGGAGCTGGCCAGTTTCGGTATTGGTCTGCTGGAAGACACGCGGGGCTTTGCCGGGCTCAATCAACTTCCAAGATCCCGCGCGCAGGCCCAGAACTCCTGAATGCTCCACCAGTTGCTCTCGACCTGCCTGTGACTCACCCAATAAAGCGGGAAGGACATCAATACTGTCATACGCTTCCTGGGGTGGGACAGGTTGCCCTACCAGTTTGCCGAGCGAGGCCATGAAGTCGATCTGGCACATCAACGCTTTCGATGTTCCCGGCTGAATACGACCTGGCCAGCGGACGATGAAAGGGACGCGAGTCCCTCCTTCATAGGCACTATATTTACCACCTCGATAAGGGCCAGCCGGTTGATGATGGCTCAGCTTTGTAACGGCTTCGTCTTTGTAACCATCGTCAACGACGGGGCCATTATCGCTGGTAAAGATGACCATCGTCTCGTCGTCGATCCCTAAAGCCGCGAGTTTGTCGAGCACCTGACCGACACACCAATCCATTTCGACAATCACGTCGCCGCGCGGGCCCATGCTGGTACTGCCGACAAAGCGGGGGTGAGGCAAGCGGGGTACGTGAATATCGTGCAGCGAAAAGAACAAGAAAAACGGCTGATTGGCATGCTGAGCCCGATGATCAGTCATGAACTTGAGTGCTTTTGAGGTAAAGACATCGGCCATCTCCCGATCGTTCCAGAGAGCGGCTTTGCCACCTGTCATATAGCCAATCCGGCTGACACCATTAACAATTGTCATGTCGTGACCGTGGCTCGGCTTCATGACCGTGAGCAATTC
>JAIXUU010000420.1 GCA_027483405.1 Planctomyces sp.
GATCCGATTTCTGGGACGAAGACGGAAACGCAACTATCCGGCCTGAGTCCGCCCAGAACTCGATACGTAAACAATCCCACGCTACTCCATCGTTCTTGGGAATAACATGTTGTTTAATATGTTGGCAAAACTCGGTCAGTGCTTCCTCAATCGACTCACTGGGTTCGACCATCGCCATCGTGAAGCAGTTTCTCAATTCTTGCCATTCCATTTATTATCCTCCTCTTCTTCTCAGTGAAGCATTTTCGTGCTTGTTTCCAGACCAACCCGCAATTGGTCGCAGGGTGGCACAGGTTGCTCGTCTGCGAGCTACCTGTGTGCTGGAGGCGAAAGAGGTTTGGCCGCTTTAAGCATTGCCATGTGAGTCTCTGAAGATCTCAGATGCAACTCTGCCAGTGACCTCTTGTGGCTTGGCCACCCCGGTAGAAATCGGAATTTCAGCCGGGGCCACCCTGCGGAATATGGTCCGCACAGCGGACCCTACTCGCTGAACTTCACTGATCATGCTGCGGATGAAAGTGGTTCGGGCTGGGCTTGATCTGTGGTGAGCCGGAGAATCAGATCGGCAGTGCGAGTCAAAGCTCCTACCTGAACAACATCTCGCCTCAAGGCGTCGAGTTCTTCCAGCTTCATGGTCATCTGCTGAGGATCGGCCAGCCAGGGTGCAATGGCGTCCGCCATCTGCCGCCCAGCTTCCGGGGCCTCTCCCACAAAGAGCAGTTCCGGGAAGATGCGCCTGTTGGCCATCAGGTTCGGGAGTGAAAAGTGCGGAATGTGAATGATCTGGCGGCCAATCCAGTGTGTCAGCTTACTGCAGGAGTAAAAGGTGGCGTAGGGAGTGCGGCGGGCGAGAAGTTCGAGAGCGACTGAACCTGAGACAACCAGGGCACAATCGGCAATATCAATGATCTCGGGAGTGCGGCCCACGAAAAAGTTCATGCGTAATCCTCCGCCTGTGCGCACGAACTCTTCACTACACCATTGGCGCTGCTTTTCTTTGTAATTGGCAACGTAAAAAGTGAGATCGTCAAAACGCTCGTGGAGCAGGCGGGCGGCTTCGAGCATGCGGGGCCAGTTATGCGTGACTTCATGACCACGTGAGCCGGGGAGCAAGGCGACGACGCGACCGGCCTGGGGTTTCCATTCCCGGACAAAGGATTGATCCAGTGGATGGTGGACAATCTCATCGAAGAAGGGGTGTCCCACATTGGTGACGGGAACATTTCGCTGGGCGTACCATTCGGTCTCGAACTGTAAACCTGAAATCACATGATCGACGGTGCGTTTGAGTTTGTGAATTCGCCAACCACCCCAGGCCCACATCTGTGGTGGCATGAAGTAGTAGACCGGAATCCCTAGCGATTTGGCTGCTTTGGCAATGTGCCAGTTGAAGCCGGGAAAATCGATGAGCACGACGGCATCGGGGCGATGCTGCTGCAGGTGGGCTCGTGCCTGGCGAAACACTTTGTAGAAGGTGGTCAGGAGTGGGAGGACCCGAAAGATGCCCATCACCGCCAGATTGGTGAGAGGGTAGATCACTTCACATCCAGCCACTTCCATGGCTGGGCCGCCCAGTCCACTGACTTTCAGGCCTGGATCACGACGCTGGAGTGCGCGAATCAAATGAGCGGCATGCTGATCGCCACTGGGTTCGCCCACGGAAAAGAAAATATGCATGTTGATCTTCCCTGACTGCCCGGTCGTCGTTCACCAGTGATTAAGGCTGTCGCTGGCAAAGGTTACGAAGCCTGGTAAACAATCTCGCCATCCATTTGAGATCTGTGTTGCGACAGATCGTCCGATGGATGGCGTTTGCGGTCAAGGCGAGGTTTTGCTGGCCGATGAAAATGAGCCTGAGCGATCGAGACTGACTTCAGGCGGCTTCGCGTTCGGCGACGGCTGCTGAGCGATTTTGAAGCAGTGGAACGACCTGTCCCAGGAGACGCTTCATTTCGGCGACGACACCCATTTCCAGCTCGTCGGTGGAAATCCCTTCACAGGCTTGTACGCAGGCGTAAATCCGGCGGACAAGTTCGCGATTTCCTTCCGTATCGACGCCATGCAGCTCGCCGTCGGTTGAAAGAACGAACATCGGAGCAGATGTCTGTTCCATCGTCTTACCTTCTGTTGGGGGCAATTTTTCCATCATTCGCGACCACGGCCTCAAATGACTCAGTGGCGACAGATGGAGATCTTTTCGGTGGAGATCGACGGTTAGATGGCATATCCGTCACACGAAATGTGGGACTTTAACGACTAGGACGACTTTCAGGTAAACACTGCGATTGTTGTTCGGCACATTCTGCAAGAGGGCGGAGGACTCTTACTGAAACGGAATTTGCTGGAGAAGTGATTCTTTCAACTGGAAACGACGAGCAATCTGATCAACAATGTTTGATTGGTGAGACAGAATTTCTCGAGTGGCCCTGTGGATTGCCATTGTGACTCAGGAGAACATGCACTGGTTGCAGGAAGGGCAGGGGCGACTCCCTGTCTGTCTCTGGTCGTTTACCACTGATGCGCCACTTGCGGATTTGAAGCTGGCTCGAGAGACAGGCGAAGTTGTGGCCAGCGATCATTCGGGTGGGATTTATCTGATCGATATTGAAGGGCGGGTGCGCGCACTGACCCGCTTAGGGCAAGTCGCCCGCGAAGTTGCTTTTGCTGATAATGGGGCCACGATTGCGGCTGTCTCCGGGCCGAGTTCGCTTTCTCTCATGAATCGAAAGCTCTCGTTCCAGTGGACGAGGCAACTGCCTGACAGCATTCTCGCCACTGCACTTGCGCCTTATGGTGAGCATGTCGCTGTTTCGCTAACCGATGGCATGAATGCGATTTATACACTGGGGAATAAGAAACAGGCGACTTTTCAAACGCCCAGACCGCTCAAACATCTGGCGTTTCTGGGGACTGAAGCGGCATTGATTGGTGCGGCAGAGTACGGACTGATTTCCAAGATCCGCCTGGATGGACAGATTCTGTGGTCTGAATCGCTCTGGTCGACAGTGGGTGGATTGGCCGTTACCGGGAATGGCGCGTCGATTCTGCTGGCAGGTTATATGCACGGCCTGCAGATGTTCGGCAATGATGGTTCTTCGGCAGGAACTTTAATGCTCGACGGCACAGCGAGCCATGTGGGCCAGAGTTTTCATCAACATCGCATTTACTCAGCCACGCTGGAGCAACATCTGGCCTGCCTGAGCAAAGCGGGAGACCTGGTTTATCTCTTAGGACTGCCTGAACCATTGCATCGTCTGCAGGTGACAGCGATGGGGGATGCGGTGATTGTGGGATTTCCCTCCGGACGCATTATGAAACTCGCGATGCTGTGATCGATCAGTGGTTTGTCAGAACGGAATAAGGCTATGCAGACATCCTCAACTCGAGTGTTATCCCGTCGGCATCTGTTGCGGGGAGCGGGAGCCATGCTGGCGCTGCCACTTCTGGACGCCATGCTCCCTAGAACGTGGGGAGCACCTTCGCAGTTCAAACCGTGGAATCGCTCGCATGGCCCACAGCCGCGGATGATCTGCTGCTATATTCCGAATGGTGTGAATATCCTCGAATGGGTGCCCGAAACAACGGGGAAAGAGTACCAGTTATCAAAGACTCTGCAGGTGCTGGAGCCTCATCGGGCTGATTTCACTGTCCTGTCGGGGCTGGGACATCCGGCTTCGCAAGGTGGGCATAGTGGCGCCGATACGTGGCTGACCGGGGCCAATCTGCAAGCGGTGCCGGGTGCCGATTATACGAATAGCGTGTCGATGGATCAGATCGTGGCGGATCTTCACGGGCGGCACACGCGCTACGGATCTTTGCAGCTCAGCGATCAATCGGGAACGGGGAGTGCAGGGCATAGCCATACACTTTCTTTTGATGTTAATGGGACTCCACTTCCAGCCGAGAATTCGCCCCAACGATTATTCGAGCGACTGTTTGTTCCCGAAAGTGCGGCTGACAAAACGGCGACGCTTCGTCGTCTGGCGGAGAAAAAGTCGATCCTCGACAGCGTGCGTGAGGATGCGAAACGGCTGGAAAAGACACTCGGGAAGCGTGATCGACAGAAACTTGACGAGTATTTCACGAGTATCCGCACGACTGAAGAGCAGCTCAGTCGGATGGAAGCGTGGATTGATCGGCCCAAGCCGGAAGTTCCACCCACGAATCTGCAACTAGGGAGTCAACCGGGCAATGCCCATGATCGCCCGATGTGGATTGATGTGATGCTGGAACTGGCTTATCTGGCCTTTCTGACAGATACGACGCGAGTCATCACGTTCGAATGGTCGCGTGAAGCGGGTGGATTTGGCGGTGGCGGTGAGAATCATCACGAGTATTCGCATCATGGTGGGGATGCCGGGATGCTGGCCAAGCTGGGGCAGATTGATCGCTTCCATTTGTCGAAGCTCGACCGCTTTATGAATCTGCTCAAATCGACGACTGAGGCCGACAGCCACATGCTGGACCAGACGATCATTGTTTACGGCAGTGGGATGAATTCCGGCAAAGGGGGCGAGCACTCACCGAAGAACCTGCCTCTGCTGGTGGCTGGTGGCAAGAAGCTGGGCCTGAAGCATGGACAGCATCTGGCGTTTAATTCTGATAAGCATCCTCCGTTGTCGAACGTGCTGCTTTCGCTGGCTCAGAAAATGGGTGTGGAATCGGACCGTTTTTCGGATGCCACGGGTACGCTGACAGGTCTGGTCTAAAGTCAAAGCCACTTGCTTCCGGAGAGCAAAACAGCCGGTTGATAAGCACGACGCTCACCAACCGGCTGCAAGGAACTCAGGCAATCAAGACTAGAATGCCGGGACTATCGATCTAGTATTCGCCTACTGTTTCGCGACCACCTCGTGAACCGAGAGCGCGGTAGGTGGTGATGTCGATGTTTTCGGAAATGAACTTCACCGAACCATCGCCCATGGCAAAGAACGCACCACCTGTATGCCAGCTGCCAAAGCCAATCTGAGCAGCTTCACCACGGACAGTCAGGTCGAGAGCTGCGTTGATTTTGACGGCAGCCGACCCTGTGCACTCTGAAAATTCAGATCCACTGGTATTGCCGGGAGCCCAACCACCGGATTGGGGAATCGAAATGATCCAGTGATCGAAGGCAACTCCATTCCGGCCGCCTGAGGGATTGGTGTAGAACTCACCGACCATGATGGTATTTGATGTTCCATCGATAACATCGCGAATGCGGACAGAACTGACTCCGAAGAACATCCCGTCCGGTGCGGAAGCATTTTCGTGAGAGACCGCACCTGTGGGCGCACCGACAGTTGTTAACTCGGAATCCTGATCGGCGTAGACGTTGCTGCCCGAGCAGACTCCGTAGCTTAGAACGCCGCGACCAGGAATCGATTCGTTATCGATATTGCTGGCGACCGCCATACTGGGGCAGCGGAAGATGGGAATATTGGCACCGGAAGCAGCCATGTTTGCGACGCAGTTACTGTTATTCCAGTTACCGGGATCACCTTCCGCTCGAATAATCGTGTTAAATAAAGCTGTCTGTTCGATTTGCGGGAGGATCTGATTGGACCAGCTGCCTTCCAGAGTATCCCAGGCAAAGACAAACGTGTTCGAGTTGTCGTGGTAGTTATGCATCGCCAGAGCGAGGTTTTTCAGATTGTTGCGGCAAGCCGTCCTGCGAGCGGCCTCTCGTGCCTGTTGCACAGCGGGCAGCAAAAGAGCAATGAGGATGGCAATAATCGCAATAACGACGAGTAACTCGATGAGTGTAAAGCCATTTCTGGCAGGATGGGCGGCATGTTCCGACTTACGAATGACCATTTCGTTCCTAAAAGAATTTGAGAAGATTACGAGCAGAGCGCGCTTTTCAGGGAAACTCAGTGGGGAGTATTAATACTGCCCCTGGGGAGTTGAATAGAGTTCGAAGTTGATTTCGTTAGTACCTGCCACGACATCCGCAGTTAATGTTGTTTTGTTATGGTAGATGGGGAGTAGCTTCTCGACTGGTTCTGGTGCACCTTCGACAACAGGAGGAGGTGTGTACCCAGAGATTTCGGGTGGACTGAAGACGGTGCGAATCACGACCGATTTTTTACCGATGGCGGCCCCTTTCTGCTTCTGGTCGAAAATCAGTTCATATCGACCGTCGCTATCGGTGATGCCCCAGGAGCTGCTATAGCCTGCTTCAGAGAACGTGACCATCGCATTCGGGAGCGGTGTGCCATCAAGAGTGACCCGGCCTGTGACCGGTGCCCATTCAAACATCTGATAATTGCCGGAAACATCGTTCGAGCAGCCTGCTGCGAAACTCAGGATATATAGACATAGAGAGCCTGTAACGAGCAGCGATCTGATAAATCTTGCGTGCATCAATTAAACCTTGATATTGATGTGTGAAGTCTGGACCGATAGCGAATACCAGAACGATGGAGGTCGTTGTCTAGTACTAGTATTCCCCAACTGTTTCGCGGCCGGCTCGTGAGCCGAGGGCTCGGTAGGTTGTGAGGTCGATGTTTTCGGAGATGAATTTGACAGAGCCATCGGCCATCGCGAAGAAGGCTCCGCCCGTGTGATAGCTGCCAAAGCCGGCTTCGGCAAATTGACCGGGGACTGTCAGGTCGAGCCAGCCGTTGATCTTGGAGCCAGTTGCACCGATGCATTCGCTGAATTCGGTACCGCCTGTGGTGCTTGATGGTGCCCAGTTGCCGGATTGGGGGACGCAGATGATCCAGTGATCGAACGCCTGGCCGTCCCGGCCGTTCATATTGGTGTAGAACTCGCCCAGCATGACGGTGTTGGAGGTGCCGTCGATGACATCGCGAATACGGACGGAACTGCAACCCCAGAAGATGCCGTCGAGGTCATTATCAGAAAGTGCCTTGGCACCCGCTGGTACAGGTAATGAGGCCAGTTCGCTGGCGTTGTCTGTGAAGACATTACCGCCGCCGCAGACTCCGTAGCTGGCAACTCCGCGATTTTCGATCCCTTCATTGGTCAACTGAGGAGACATGGCTGTGCTGGGACAGAACATGACGGGAATTGAGGCTCCGCCGGCGGCGTTATTGGCAGGGCTGCTGGTGTTCCAGTTCCCCGGGTTTCCTTCGGCACGGATGATGGTGCTGAAAAGAGGAGCTTGGTCGATTTGCGGCAGAATCTGGCTCGACCAACTCCCTTCGAGCGAGTCGAAGGCAAAGACGAAGGTCCCATGCTGGTCATGGTAGTTGTGCATGGCCAGGGCGAGGTTTTTCATGTTGTTGCGACAAGCCGTCCTGCGGGCTGCTTCCCGTGCCTGCTGAACAGCGGGTAAGAGTAGGGCAATGAGAATCGCAATGATGGCGATCACCACCAGCAGCTCGATGAGTGTGAAGCCTGCTGAACGGTTTTTCTGTGGATTTTCAGTCAACTTCGGCACTCCTAAGAATTTGAATTTCAGAACAAACAAAGAGTGCAGCTAAGAATAAACGCTTATATAAAAATTGTATTAATGCTCCATAAAGTTTCCTGAATATAAACTTTTGTGAATCAATCAACGTGTGGGTGGCTCATCAATCGATTGTCAGATGCATGGCGGGGACTTCGAGTCGTGAGCTGATTCGGTGAAGGAAGACGGTGTGTTGACTTATGGGAAACACGCCAGTCGGCTGCCGAATTGGGGGGGCCAACTCATCACACTGAGCTTGGGCCGAGTACAGTGTCCGTTTGGCGACAGATCCCTTTTGCAGATTGAGCCTGTCTCTGGTGAACTCGCGCGGTGTATGATCAAAGGAGCTTTGTGCACTCTGCGTGACGTTCTGGCTTTTCCAAACAGTGATCGAGGAAGACGTTCGATGGTCGTAAAAACTCCGGCTCGCAAATTGCGGACAAAGGAAAGCCAGCTGTCTTCGGCAATCGACCCGTCAGGGATTCAAGATGCGGCCAGCAGTGCGCGCACGATCTCCGGGGAGATGATTCCTTATACGATCACTCCGACTGAGTTCGGGTTATTGATGGTCGCCAGTAGTTCTCGTGGACTTTTGTATGTCGCGATGAGCGGTGACGCGGAGAGTCTGGCTGAGGATTTTTCCCGCAGATTCGGAAAGAAAGGCCTGCAACTGAGTGTTCGCCTAACTGACTCCTCAGCGAGCAAACTCTTCCACTGGACTCAGCAGATTCTTGATTACCTTGCGGGAAAGCTGCAGGACTGGAATCTCTCGTTGGATGTGCAGGGAACGCCATTTCAGCAGGAGGTGTGGGAGGCTTTAAGGCAAATTCCTTATGGTGAAACTCGCACATACGCTCAACTGGCGACGAGCATTGGCAAGCCGGCGGCTGTCCGTGCTGTCGCCAATGCCTGCGGGGCCAATCCATTGGCAATCGTCATTCCCTGCCATCGGGTGATTGGCAGTGATGGTCAATTGACGGGCTTCCGCTGGGGAATCGAGCGTAAGGCGGCACTGCTTAAACTCGAACGTGTGCTGGCTGATTGATACCGCTTGTCTGGCGGATGCTAGAGAATGGCATGCTTTATAGAAGCATGAGGAGAATGATCGCTCGCGGGCTCTTCGGGTGACTTCTGGGGAGTCGACGATGGGGATGTGTGAGCGCGGCGGTTGGTTGCATGGCTCTTCTATCGGAGGGATGCTGAGCTAACACGAAGGACACGAAGAGCACGAAGGTTAAGAGTGGTTGATGTGAACCTGGGGCAAACAGATATGTTAGACGCCCAGCGATTTTGAGAGGAGCACTGCTGGCAAGCCAGCAGTGGCACACAGGGAAGAGAGTGCGAGGTGTAACTCCTCTTCCTGATCAACAGATTTTTCGTGCAAATTGGCACTTACGTGCTACTCTGTCAGGATGCCGCTCCGGTCAAATGAGAGGCGGTGAGGCTTGTCGCTCCGAGCCGATTGTTCCTCGTTGATCCTCGTGAGGCTACTCTATCATGGTTATGTCGACTTCGTTGGAGCGGAAACATTTGAAAATTCCGCAGCCGTTTGTAGTTCGCCGA
>JAIXUU010000405.1 GCA_027483405.1 Planctomyces sp.
ACCGAACACCTGGTCAGCCAGCCTCAGCCCGGCTCAATGCGCGAACTGTTGACGATTGCCATCCCGATGGTGATCAGTGCCGGTTCTCAATCGCTGATGCACATTATTGATCGCATTTATTTAACCTGGCACCACGTTGATGAAGTTGCTGCGGCTCTTCCTGCAGGGATCATTTTCTGGGCAGTCCTCTCGATTTTTCATGGTATGGGCTCCTATGTGAATACATTCGTGGCACAGTACGAAGGTGCTGTCAGGCCGGATCGAGTCGCAGCCACCATGTGGCAAGGCTTTTATTTTGCTTTGATCAGCGGTGGCTTGCTGATGCTGCTCGCTCCTTTTTCAGCCATGTTTTTTGCAATGGTTGGTCATGATGTCGAAATTCAAAGACACGAATCGACTTATCTTTCGATTCTCCTCTTGGGAGGAGTCCCGACTGTTCTGGCGACCATTCTGGGAACTTTTTTCACTGGTCGTGGCAAGACCACTGTCGTCATGTTCGTCAACGTCGTCAGTGTCGCCTTTAACGCCGTGCTCGATTACGTCTTTATCTTTGGCTGGGGGCCGATACCAGAAATGGGGATTGCTGGCGGTGCTCTGACAGATGTCATCGCCAACATCACGACCTGTGTCGCACTTGGCGGGTTATTATTCTGGCCTTCGATTGCCAGTCGCTATCAGTTCTGGAAGCATCACGGATTTGACCGGGAGTTGACTCTCCGCATGCTTTATTACGGATTTCCCGTCGGATTGCTTCTCCTGATCGATGTCTCAGGCTGGGCATTTTTTATGAATGCGATTGGCTGGCTGGGGAAAGCCGAACAGGTGGCGACCAATCTGGCTTTCAATCTGAATACGTTGGCTTTCATTCCTGTGATTGGCCTGGGGATTGCCGTTTCGACGCTGGTGGGTATGCGGATCACCGAAGGTCGGCCAGATCTCGCGGCGAGAACCACCTGGCTCGCTGTCGGCCTTTCTGTGGGATATATCCTCTTTTGTAGCGGAGTTTATCTGTTTCTCCCTCAGCTTCTGCTGGCGCCTTACGAATGGAAGGCCCATGGGGAGGACTTTGCCGAAGTGAAAGTTGTCGTTATTCAACTGCTATGGTTTGTGGCGGCTTATTCATTTTTCGACACGCTGGCCATTGTGTTTGGATCTGCCATTCGCGGTGCCGGGGATACTCGATTTTCGATGATCTTCACTTTGATCTGCGTCCTGGCATTGTTGATTGCTCCTACAGTGATTCTGTTTGGCTGGTTCAAACCCACATTGTCGATGTGCTGGGCGTATTGCTCGGTGTACATCATGGTGATGGGCTTAGGCTTCATGTTTCGTTTCCTGGGAGGGAAATGGAAATCGATGAGAGTGGTTGAACCAGATCTGGTGGGTGGCGGGAGCCATGCTTCCCTTCACACGCCACCCGTGACTGTGCTGGAAGTTGAGCCCGTCTCTTCGGTCTGAGATAGATTCGGCTTTCTGTACTACAGATTTCTGAATCATAGACCTCCTATGACTGATGAGAGTGAAAGTCGGCTGTTGATGATGGTAAATGCGTGTGTTGGAGAGTACGTTTCTGAAGAGATGTTCTCACGACATGAGACCTCATGCCGTAATGAATTTCAGGCCTCGTATTAACGAAAACGATTGAATAATCCACAGATTCAACGATTCACTGCTTGAGATAATGATGATCTCTGATCGAGACTCGAATCGACTTTGCAAAGGTTGGCCATGTCGCTGATTCTCAACCAGATTCGCAAGGCGTATGTCACGCCCACAGGTGCCGAGCAAGTGATTCTCGACATTCCAGCCTTTTCGCTGGATCAGGGAGAACAGGTGGCACTGGTGGGGACAAGTGGCAGCGGCAAGACAACTTTGCTGAATGTTGCTGCCGGTATTACGACACCCGATTCAGGGACGGTGACTGTTGGTGGCGTAGAGATTACCCGAATGCTCGAACCTGTCCGGGATCGTTTTCGATCTGAACGGATTGGTTATGTTTTTCAGACATTTAATCTCTTAGGGGCCTTTACAGCACTCGAAAATGTTTTGCTGGGAATGAGTTTTTCATCCCAGCCTGCCAATCGTCATCTGGCAATCGAGTTGCTGGGCCGAGTCGGGCTGGGAGATCGGCTGCATTACCGGCCATCGCAGCTTTCTGTGGGCCAGCAGCAGCGGGTTTCCGTTGCTCGTGCATTGGCAAAAACGCCGCGGCTGCTCTTGGCTGACGAACCGACAGCCAATGTCGACGGGCCCAATCAGCAGGCCATTCTGGAACTGATGCAAACCACTTGCCGCGAAAACAATGTTACTTTGCTACTGGTGACACATACGTCAGAAGTTGCCAGCCAGTTCAGCCGCGTCGAACGACTTGCCAATTTCAATCAGGCCGCAACCTCGACATCGACACCGTACAGCATGGGGGTCAACTGATGAGCATCTTTCAGATTGCCTGGAAGAGTCTGAGTCAGCGTTCGCTGGCTTCATTTCTCACGGGTTTATCAGTGGCGTTGGGTGTCATGCTGATGGTGGCAGTCATGATTCTTTATGGAGTCATTGCTTCGACTTTTCAGCAGTCGTCGATTGGATACGATCTGGTTGTCGGGCCAAAGGGGAGCCCGCTGCAACTCGTACTCAGTTCGATTTATCGAGTCAGCCCACCGATCGAGAATCTGCCCTTCCGCTTCTACAAAGATCTGCAGAAAGATCCTCGTGTCGAACAGGCCATTCCAATTGCTTTAGGGGATACCACAGAAGAAGGGTCCTTCCCGATTGTGGGCACAGTCCCCGAGTACTTTTCAATTCCTTTTGCGAATAATCGAGAATTTGCAGTCCGTGGGACGTTTCTCCGCAAGCCTTTCGATGCGGTAATTGGCGCCAAAGTCGCAGCAACCAACGGCTGGAAAGAAGGCTCTCAATTCCGCATGATCCACGGCGGGGCTGATACCGGGCATGTCCACGACGAAAAGTTCACTGTCGTCGGCATTCTGGCACCGACAGGCACACCGAATGACCGCTCAGTCTTCGTGAATCTCGATGGCTTCTATCAGATTCAAGGGCACGACAAACCCTTTGATGAAGCCATTAAACGAGAACGGGAATTTTATGGACTGGCACCTTTAGACCCTGAAGTACTGGCTGAAGAAGTTCGCAAACTTGAAAAACGTTACGGCGGACACGATCACCATAATCATGCCCCAGGCGAGGAGCATTTTCATGATGTTCCCATGATTCAGAAAGAAGTGACAGCCATTCTTGTCACCACGAAAACTCTCATGGCGGCAGGTCTCATGGAGGGTGAGTTCAAGAAGGGATTCAAGGCTCAGGCGACCAATCCCATCCGACCCATGAACCAGCTTTTGACGGATATCCTGGGCAATATCCGTGTCCTTCTCATGGTCCTTACCGGACTGATTATCGTGGTTTCGGGTGTGGGAATTTTCGTCAGTATTTACTCGTCGCTCCAGGAACGACGGCGAGAGATTGCCATCATGCGGGCCTTGGGTGCTCGAAGGGAAACCATTTTTGGCATCATCATTACCGAGTCACTGCTCCTCTGCCTGGGTGGTGGTGTTGCGGGACTGATTCTTGGTCATCTGCTGGTTCTGGCGGCAGCTCCCGTGGTGACAGCCAGGACTGGAATATTGATCAATGGATTTGCCTTCCAGGCCATGGAATGGTTACTACTCCCTGCACTGGCAATTTTAGGTGTGATTGTCGGGTATATTCCGGCTGTCTCGGCCTATCGGACCGATGTGGCTTCGAACCTGAATCCTTCGTAGTCCGGCTTGCTGGTGATTATTCAACTCGGTGGCGATTAAAGGCCATAATGTGAGGTTGCTTGCTGACGATTTCTGGGAACAACATCCGCCTCGCCGTTTGCTGTTCATCAAACCCAGTGCCTTGGGAGACGTCGTTCAGGCCTTGCCATTAGCCCGGGCTGCCAAAGAACGCTGGCCCGATGTAACGATTGGCTGGGTGATTGCCGCGGGTTTACGCCGCGTGGTGCAGCTTTCTCCTTGGATCGATGAGATTTATGAATTTCACCGTGGAGCCGGTCTCTGGTCGTTTCTAAAGTTATGCCGTGAACTGCGAAGTCGTGATTTTGATACAGTCATCGATCTGCAAGGTCTACTCCGTACGGGCGTCATGACTTTGTCCACAGGTTCTGCCAACCGTATTGGCTTGCAGACGAGTCGCGAAGGCTCTTCCTGGGCTTATCATGCGATGGTTGATCAAACCTCTCGTCAGATCCCGGCACATGCCCGTTATTGGAAAATGGCCGAGGCTTGGGGAGTTTCGACTCGTTATACGACGCCGTCAATCGTGGTTCCGCAAAGTGATCAGCAACTCGTCGAGAGCTGGCTGGAGAGTTTGCCCAGGCCGCTGATTGGCATTCAGCCGGGAACTCGTTGGGTCACAAAATCGTGGCCCGTCGAGAGCTTTGCTCAAGTGGCGATGGAGCTGGCCGAACAGACGCAAGGGAGCCTCATAATTCTGGGTGCCCCTGATGAAACTCAACTTACAGGGAAGTGCTCTGAACTGATCGGCTCAGTTAACCCACAAGTGAAGATGATCGATCTGGGAGGAAAATCCAGTCTACCACAATTGGCGAGTTTACTGTCGCGACTGAATGTCCTCATCTGTAATGATTCCGGGCCGATGCATCTGGCCGCGGAAATGCAGACACCTGTCGCAGCAGTTTTCACCTGCACAGATCCCGTGCAGTCCGGCCCACCGGGAAGCATTCATCAATTGATCTCCACGAAACTTCCCTGCCGGGCGGGCTATCACAAACATTGCCCGATGACAGGTGATAACCATCTGGCTTGTTTTCGTGATGTCACTGTTCAGCAGGTGGCCTCCGCAGCGATGAAGATCCTGAGTTCGCATTGATGCTTATCTGTTTTTTTCGTTGTACAGGATTTTTTATCCTAATCCAATCTGCTTGTTGTCTGTGAGACCCCTGAGTTTTGAGGACGGATCTGCCAGATGAGCAGCCTGCGACCACGGAAGCGGAGTGGTTCGTTGATCGATTCCACCATATGCCCGGTCGGACCGCGGAAGACTCCTTTGCGATCACGACGACTCCATTCCACAACCAGATGGCTGGCCGTGGGTGAGCTGTCCGTGAACTCACAAGCCTCAGCTTGAATGGAAATTCTGGCTTGAGGTTGTGCCACTCGGGCAGCCAGTTCGATCTGAGGTGGGACGACACCTTGAGGTGAAACAATGCAGACGGAATCAGCTGCCGCAACAGAACTCAGAACCTTTGTGAACGCCTGCAGGCACGCGACATCTTCCTGAGGGCGCTCCAGCATGACGTAACCCCACACAAACTGTATCGCCAGAAGTGATGCGATTACGATTTTAATCACCCGTCTTCGCTGGGCTTCGTAATGCAACTGAATCGTGCGCCACCAGATGAGACCTGCCGCCACCGCAAAGAACAATAGAAACAGAGAGGCGGTCGCCATGGTGAATCGAATATGCCGATTCTGGTAAATCCCCCAGACACACCACATGGCGGTCAGGATCGAGAGCATGGCCAGTGCCCTGCCCCGTGTTTCGCGCCTGAGAATGGATTCCAGTCCAATGACTGCCAGCATGGTGGTGGAAAACAACAGAATCGTTTGCCACATGTTCAGTGAGAGTTGTTGCTCATTATCCTGAATGATCACGAACCCCCAGCCTGCCAGGCCAATCGCCATCGTCATAATCAACCAGGGTCTGACGAATTGTGTCATAGACTCCGGCCAGCGATGCCCCTTCCAGTTCACGAGGACCAGCACCCCGAGAATCTGCCAGCCAATTAAAGGGGCCGTCCACACCAGCCAGGTGTGCCTAGCCTTTAACCTGGCAGAAGTGGCCACAAAATCATGAAGAGTGAGGAGTTCTGAAGTCGTCTCTGCATGAACGAATTGACCTGTGAACCAGCTTTGAAATGCAGGCCATCCATAGGAGATCGTGGTGAATAAAATCCACCAGCCGCCGAGCACCCCCGCAATCAACAGCACGACGACCGTTCCCCAGACTCCTCGAGTGGCCAGCGTGGGGGTTGGCGGTGAAGCTGTATAGGCTGATTTGGGATCAGGAATCTGGGTGAGCAGTCCGCAAGCTAGACCTACAGGGCCGATCAGTGCCAGTGGCAGGATGCCTCCGCACAGGATGGCAACGCCCACCAGCACTCCTGAGGCCACTAACCGCCATGACCAGAATGTGGGTGACTTTTTCAAATGCAGGCTGAACAGCAAAAGTGCGGCAATCGTTAATGCCCAGCAAAGTGCCCAGGGAGCAGCGCTTCCCACAATCCGGAAAAGCTGGCCATGCACCGATAGCATGACAACCATGATCAGCGCCATGCGGGAATCGGCCAGAAGTCGAACGAGGCGCCAGCTCCACCAGATACCGCAGGCACCAGCCAGGTACGAGATGAGTGGCAGATACCAGTAGTTCTGCACGCCCAACTGTTTTAGAAAACATGCCTGTAGCCAGGTGATTCCAGGGGGTAAAAAGCGAGCTGGAAGTTTTTCGGATATTCCGGGAATGAGCCACTCGCTGGAACTTTCTGAATTCGCTAAAGAGACGGCTCTGAGCATCCAGGCGGAACCTTCGACATCGGGAGATGCCAAAGAGAGAGGTTGTAGAAGTGCCAGAAAGGCAATCGCAATGACCAGTGGCTCAATCGAGCGGCCCTGTTTGAGCAGCGGTGACAGATCTTCCGCTGCATCGAACAGGTAAGGTTCGGCTGGGGTGTTGAATTCACCGGAACCGTTGGTCTTTGGTGGATCAAGGGGTGGCAATGACGTCATGCATTTCCTGTTTGCCGGGTCATCGGTCGTGACATGAGCCGCTATCGTTAAAGCAGAAGCATGTCAGGAGCTCCTCGCTTGCAGGCGAGGGCCAATCCATTATCTGACGTTTTTGATCAGGCAGAACCTGGTTCACTACTCCGCTTCCACTGAATGATGTCCTTGAGGATATCATCCAGTGTGCGGACGGGTTTTCTGCCCAAGGTGGATTCCAGTCGCGTCAGGTCTGGAACACGACGTTGAACATCTTCAAAGTCTGCCCCGTAAGCTTCTGTGTAGGGAATGTGCTTGATTTCGCAAGGCCGGCCGACAAGGGCGATCACTCTCTCTGCCAGCTGACGGACACTCACTGGCTGATCGCTACCGATATTGAAAACTTTCCCGAAGGCTGCCGGCGTGTGCATTAAATCGATCACGCTGCGAACCACTTCTTCAACATGGCCAAAACAGCGAACCTGTGAGCCATCGTCATAAATGACAATCGGGCCACCCTTGAGTGCCTGATCGACAAAGCGTGGGACAACCATGCCATAATGCCCAATCTGATGCGGCCCAACGACGTTAAAAAAACGGCCAATCACGACAGGCAGGTCGTACTTTCGGTGGTAAGCCAGCGAGAGAAATTCATCAATGGCCTTAGAGCAGCCATAAGCCCAGCGTGGTTTTGAGGTGGGGCCGAACTGGAGATCATCTTCTTCGGTCCAACGCTCTTTAGGGTTCTTGCCATAGACTTCACTGGTGGAAGCCATAAAGACCCGGCATCGGTTCTGAACCGCCAGCCGCAGCAATTCCTCAGTCGGGTAGATATTGGTCTGAATCGTGCGAACCGGGTCATCAGCGACCAGTTTGACTCCCACGGCAGCTGCCAGATGAAAGACAATCTCCTGGCCGAGCATGACTTCGGAGAGGAGCACAGAATCAGTAATCGAACCAATGGCCAGTTTGAATCGCGGATGGTCACGAAACGGGCGTAGATTCACTTCCTGCCCGGTCGAAAGATTGTCGAGAATGGTGACATCGTGCCCGGCATTCAGCAACGCTCTGGTCATGTGGCTGCCAATGAAGCCGGCGCCACCCGTTACGAGACATTTCGCCATGGAAGAGTTTGTCCATATCTGGAGAGTCACAGGCAATCGCTTTGCCCGGTCGATTAAAAATTCTGTTCATCCCGTCAACTGGTTCGATCATAACTGACGCGCACATCATATCCATTCCGGGCGTAACTCGCATGGGAAGATGTCTGAGTCGTATCGAGAGTCGGGAAGTATTCCTCAGATTCATTGAGGTGCGCTGCTGGCCACTGAAATGGCATTTCCGTCAGCGATGTTCGATCTTTGCACATTTTGGGAAAGTGATTACAACTGAACATATTGAGATCCGTCTGGGAGACGGTCGTGGCACGCGGAGCGTGGTGATGAAGCTGGATACAGTCATTTTTGGGGGCGGTGTTGCAGGCCTGTGGCTGCTGGATGTGCTCTCGCGAAGAGGACAGCACGTGGTCCTTTTTGAGGCCCATGAACTGGGGTCGGGTCAGACGATTGCCTCACAGGGAATTCTGCATGGCGGTCTGAAGTACACTTTGCAGGGCATTTTGACTCGATCAGCGAGTCAGATTCGTGAGATGCCCGGTATCTGGCGAAAGGCCCTTCAAGGGACTGCTGGATTACCCTCGCTGAAGAATACAACCATTCGCAGCGAGTTTTGTTACTTGTGGCATACCCAAAGTCTTTCATCGAGAGTCGGTATGCTCGGAGCCCGAGTGGGTCTGGCTGTGACTCCCGAGAAACTCGCAGCTAATGAGAGGCCGGATTGCCTGGCCCAGGTGCCTGGTGGTGTGGCTCGTCTGGGTGAGCAGGTAATTTCTCCCTGTTCGATGATTCAGGATCTCTTCCATCAGTACCGGGATCGAATCCTGAAGTGTGATACCGATCATTTAGAATTTGAACTGGATTCTCCCGGCGAGATTAAAGCCATCCGCGTGGTTGATCCGCAATCGGGAAAAGAATTGCGTTTGAGGCCCGGGCATGTGGTGCTGACTGCCGGTGCTGGCAATGCCGAACTCCGGGCACGTGCCGGATTGTCAACTTCGGCCATGCAGAGGCGCCCCTTGCACATGGTGCTGGCACGCGGCGACTTACCGGAACTTAATGGACATTGTGTGGATGGCGCGAAAACCCGGGTGACAATCACCTCCGACCTTACTTCCCAGGGGGAACGTGTCTGGCAGATAGGTGGACAGGTGGCCGAAGATGGTGTGGGTATGGAGCCAGTCGATCTGGTGGCTCACGCAATCTCGGAAATCACCGATGTTCTCCCCGGTGTCTCGCTCAAGAACACACAGTGGTCCACGTATCGTGTTGATCGTGCCGAAGGGGCGGTTTCTGGCGGTGCACGTCCTGAGAATATTCAGTTGCTCTTTGCAGGGAATGTGACCACAGGCTGGCCAACCAAGCTGGTGCTGGCTCCTGTCCTGGCTGATGAGTTGTCGCAAGCGATTCAATCTCACGAGCCCGAGCATCGCTTTGACCCCTCTTCTCTGGCAGACTGGCAGCGCCCAGTGGTGGCGAAACCGATCTGGGAGTCGCAGTCTGATTGGCTGGATTATCCCGTATCGTCGCCGGTGCGTCATGTTGCCTGATCAACCATTGTCGTGGCCATTAATCAGCTTTGGTGCGTTTAAGCTCGGACGCAATGAAGGGGCGAAGTATCCGCAAGGATATGATCTCCCCGACGACGCAGCGGCTGGCCGATTGTTGAATGAACTGCTGGACCATGGTTGCCAGGCCATCGATACGGCACCTGCCTACGGGCTGAGTGAAGAGCGCATCGGCAGGCATCTGGCTCATCGCCGGAAGGAATTTCTCCTCTCGACAAAAGTTGGCGAATCTTTTGCTGCTGGTACTTCAACCTATGACTTTTCGCAGCAAGCGGTTGAGCGGTCGATCGAACAAAGTCTTCGTCGTCTAAAGACGGATGCTCTTGATCTGGTGCTGATTCACTCACCCGGCAACGATGTAGAGCTTTTGACTCAAACGCCCGTGGTTGAAACGCTGTGCAGATTTCGAGAGCAAGGTGATGTCCTGCGTATCGGACTCTCGGGCAAGACTCCTGCCGGAGCGAAGTTGGCACTTGGTTGGGCTGATGCACTAATGGTGGAATTCCATCAGCAAAATGTCAGTCATCTGGATGTCATGCGAGAGGCTCATGAGGCCGGGGTCATCGTGCTCGTCAAAAAAGGGCTGGCTTCCGGGCAGCTTGATCCTCAATCGGCTGTCGATTTTGTGGCTCGTGAAAAGAGTGTCTCCAGCCTCGTCCTTGGAACATTGAAGCTCGAAAACTTTATTTCGGCCCAGAGATGGGCAAGTCAGTCCAGAGCCACCTAACCTGTGATGATCCTGCCAGAATCATGGGTCACCACCATGCTCCTATTCGGTGTAAGTCTGTTGATAGTCCGGAGATCTCTGGCTGCTCGTCTCTAAGACGGAATCAGCTTCAGCCTCGGCAACTTCCGTACGTTGATTTCCAGGTTGTTCCCTGAATGATGAAATCGGTGAAAAACCTTGCGTTTTCTCCATTTTCAGCGCCTGGGATTCCAGATGGCTGATGACTTGCTTCACCGCTGGCTGCTGACTGCGGATATGCTCGGCCAGCCCTGAAATTGCCCGTTCGTTCTCACCCTTGATCAGATCCGAAAGGATCTGTCGATGCTGTGTTGCCATTTCCGCTATGACGTCAGCACCCAGAGCTGCGTAATCAAAAAGTGCCCGGTAGTATCCACCGTGTCTGGCAAAGAAATCCCGGATGTATCGATTCTCACTCTTCTCGATAAAATATTGGTGCAATTGATTGTCGAGCCGGGGCGTTGAAGATCCATCCAGTGGCAAGTTGCCAGCCAGCATTGTCTCCAGATCGGCCTTCACCAGTCGCGGAATGGCGAGTTCAAGAGCCCGTTTTTCCAGAGTGACGCGGACATCCAGATAGGCCGCAAGGTCGGCTTCGTTCAGAGGTCGAACCCGCCATCCCCGGCGGGGGACATGATCAATAATGCCAGCACCCGCAAGGCGGCTGAAGACTTGCCTGAGCAATGTTCGGCCAATTTCGAGCCGCTCGGCTAAAGCTTCTTCACGCATGAAAATCGCTTCGCCACGCAAACTCAGCAGGAGAATGTGGCGTGTAATGACCTGATCCCAGTCAATGGGCGGGGGCGGTGCGAGATGATCTTCGGAATCCAGTGGCACATCGGCCAGGTGACTGCTGACTGCTAGTCGGCGGTTTCCCATTTTGACAAGCAACCCGCGCTGCAACAATGACTCCGTCGCTTCTCGTACGGGTGTCAAACTGACGTTGTAGTGCGTTGCCAGGCACTGCAATGTCATGGCGCAGGGCAATTCTCGGTGATTGCGGATTCTCGATTCGATGTCGCGTTCAATATAGTTTGCCAGGCTCATATCGGCCTCATGTCTGGATAATCGATTGGAGATGATCGACGGGATGCTGGACGTGGACAGGAATAACAGACAGGTCAAAATCTGGATAATTTCTTCTGTCAGTTGTTGTTAAGGAAGTTTAACCACAACTCGCTGACAATAACACAACCTTCAGATTCAATCACAGTGATCCAGAAGCATTCAGAACGTTCAATTCAAGTCAGTGTTTTCAGAAAAGTATCGTGCAATCATTGACAAATCCACAGCTTTCGCTGGCTTGACTTCGGGTACAAAACAAAAGCAATGAACACCCCAGAGGTGATGTGAGCTTCGTTTGATCAGCCCCCTGAGCCTCAGGCACGCTGTATCGGTTGGATGTGACTTCAAGAAGACTCTCGCCTCTGAGTGAAGAAAACACTATCTTAAAGGCTTCGATGCAGGACTCTCTTCTGATGATCACTGGGACCGCTTCCAGCGAGAATTTGCATCCTGCAAATCTGCTTGAGCATCGGCACTTGCAGTATGACGTGGTATTGATCTTTTGAGGGGTATCTGGCTTGATGAACAACGTGATGAGAAAAACTTTCTGGTGGGCACTTTCGATTCTGATCGTGGCGATGGCCCTCGATGCCAATCAATATCAGACATCCAGGGGATGCGCCTTAGCCGAGGAACTCCCCCAGACGACCGCACCCAAGGCTGCCAAAACTCTCAAGGCTTTGTTGGTCACAGGGGGTTGCTGCCACGACTACCAGCGCCAGAAAAAGATTCTGACGGAAGGCATCTCAGCCCGCGCCAATGTGCAATGGGAGATTGTCCATCAGGGGGGCAGCAGCACCAATGCCAAGATTCCGCTTTATGAAAATCCCGACTGGGCTAAGGGCTTTGACGTCGTCGTTCATAACGAGTGCTTTGCCGACATCCCTGATGCGAGTTGGACACAGAAGATTCTGGCACCGCATAAGGCCGGTCTGCCGGCGGTGGTAATTCACTGTGCCATGCACTGCTACCGCGATAAAACCGATGAGTGGTTCAAGTTTCTGGGAGTGACATCTCACGGGCATGGCGCTCACTATGCCTTTGAGGTCGTCAATGCCGTACCAGAACATCCCATCATGAAGGGGTTTGGTAACAAGTGGATGACTCCCAAGGGTGAACTGTACAACATCGCCAAAATAGGTGAGACCACAACTCCATTGGCCTACGGCAAAAGCTCTGCCAAAAAAGACGAATGTGTCATCTGGGTCAATGAATATGGCGACAAGAAAACTCGAGTCTTTGGCACAACGGTGGGCCACTATGCCGAAGAAATGCAGGATCCCGTGTTTCTCAATTATGTGACACGGGGGCTCTTATGGTCAGCCGATAAGCTGAATGATGATTACCTGATCTCGCAAGCCTCGCCCCGAGTGATCAAAGTGCCAGAGAATCTGGCCTTGGGGAAGACTGCCACAGCCTCTGGATCACAGGCAGAACGTGATCCCAAGTTTGCTGTCGACGGGGATGAAGAGACACGCTGGTGTGCTCCGAATGGCGGGTCTGATTACACCTGGCAAGTCGATCTGGGAGAGCCAAAATCGATTGCAGGTATCCGTATTGTCTGGGAAAGTCCCGAAGGGGGATACAAGTTTCGAGTCGAGACTTCGGCTGATGGAAAGGTGTGGGCACCTCTAGTCGATCAGAGCCAAAAGGCTGTTCTCGGCAGTGATGCCAGCTACCAGGTGACTGCAGATCAGGTCAGGCATGTGCGACTGGTCTATCTGGGCAGTACTCATGGGGGATGGGGGAGCTTCTGGGAATTCGAAGTTCACTCGGGAAAAATGATTGAGCAGACGGTCGATGCGATGGTTGATTTGAAACCTAAAGCCGTGTCGGGAGATCCCCTGCTCAGTGGGGTCAAAGTACCACCATCGTTTGAAGCGACGGTCTTTGCTGCACCCCCAGAAATCTCCTACCCCACCTGTTTGACAACATCACCTGACGGATTGGTGTTTGTCGGTGTGGATTTAAATGGCTCGTTGGGTGCCAAGCCTCAAAAGGGCAAGATTGTTCGCTGTCGCGATACCAATGGCGATGGCAAGGCCGATGAATTCATCACGTTCTGTGAACTCGACAGCCCGCGTGGCCTCGTGTGGGATGATGGCACGTTGTACGTCCAGCATCCCCCCTTTGTGACAGCATTCCATGATCGCGATGGTGATGGGAAGGCTGAAAAGAGTGAGGTGCTGGTCGACGGGATTGGCTTTGATCTGAAGTTCCGTGGTGCAGACCATACCACCAACGGCATGCAGATGGGAATTGATGGCTACCTTTACATTGCCGTGGGTGATTACGGCTTCTATGAAGCGAAAACCAAGGATGGCAAAACCTTGCAACTGCATGGTGGCGGTGTGGTCCGGGTTAAGCCGGATGGCACAGATCTGGAGATCGTCTCCCGTGGTCAGCGAAACATTTACGACGTGGCCATCGACCCCGAGATGAATTTGCTCACCCGAGACAACACGAATGATGGTGGCGGCTGGAATGTCAGGCTTTCGCACGTCGTGCCCTTTGGAAACTACGGTTATCCCTCACAGTTCATCAACTTTCCCGAAGACCGCATCGATTGTCTGGCAGATTTCGGTGGTGGTTCGCCCTGCGGATCGGTTTACATTGATGATCCCGCTCTCCCCTCCCCGCTGGGACGCAGTTTCTATACCTGCGATTGGGGCCGCAGCATCATTTTCCGACATCCATTGACACCCGCAGGCTCCACTTTCAAAGCGGAACAAGAGCCATTTGTGCAAGTTCCTCGCCCGACTGATATGGAGATTGACGCTGCAGGAAGGATCTACATTGCCAGCTGGAAAAATGGTGGCTTTGACTTCGATAAACCCGATGTGGGCTATGTGCTGCTGCTGACTCCGCGAGGCGCACAGCGAAGCGAACAATCACTCGACTTCAGTAAACTCTCGATGAAAGAACTGGTCACACTTGTAGGCCATGAACAAGGTGTGACTCGTCTGGCCGCTCAGCGTGAATTGCTCCGGCGTCCCGAGGCCCCACAGCAAGTGGCTGCACTGAAAAATCTGGCGTTACAGGTCGGCAGCATTCCCAAAACTGGTCGCCTGGCGGCGGTCTTTACTCTTGGTCAGATCGACACTCTTGAGGCCATCAAAGCTCTCGAAGAGATTTATGCACAGGACGAATGCCAGGAAGCCGTTTTACTGGCCCTGGGGGATTCGCCCAAGGCTAATCAGGGATTCGTGGTGGCTGGTTTGTCGTCGAGTCATCCTCGAGTGGTCAGGGCAGCACTGACGGCCATCGGCAGGCAACAATGGACGGCTGCTGCTTCTCAGATCATTCCTGTACTCGCAAACGATGATGCTGTTGTGGCTCATGTCGCGAAGGAAGTTCTGGTCTCACTGCGACCGATTGAGGTGATCGTCAATGCTCTCGGAACCAATGATTCCCAGGTGTTTGCCGGTGTGATCGACGTGGCCAAAAGGTTGCACGATCCAAGGATTGTCAATCGGCTTCTGGAACTCGTTTCGAGTGGGCCGGAACAACAGCAGCAGCATGTGCGGACAGCTCTCTGTCGGCTGCACTTCCAGGAAGCACCATGGGATAAAAAATGGTGGGGAACACGGCCTGACACCACCGGGCCTTACTTTAAGCCCGTCACCTGGTCACAAAGTGATCAGATTCGCACGGCACTGGAGGCAGCTCTGGAAGCCGATTCTGGAGATACGCTGAAGCATCTGGTGAAAGAGTTAAGGCGGCATCGAGTGCCTTCGCCCAGGATTGTGCCAGCTCTTCTGAAACTGGCTCAGTCTGATCGCAACTTTTATTCGCAGGCCATTCGACTGCTGGCATCGACCGATGATCGAACAAGTCCTACGTTGGATCTGCTTTCGAGGGCTGCAATTTCTGAGTCGAATGACTGGGCCACGCGATCGGCAGCGATTCGAGGCCTGATGGCCAGACTTCCCGATCCTCAGGCCGCAAAGGGCTTGCTGGCAAGCTTTGGTAAGACCGTTCCCAGTGATGAACTCCCCAACGATCAGGCAAGTTTGTGGACAGAGTATCTGCAGGATGCCCGGCATGCCGAGAATGTCCCTCTGCTGACCGAAAGAGCATTTGATGCTCAGCCCGGCGAACAGGAAGTGGCCTGGTCGGTGCTCCTTTCGCTGGTCGAAGCTTCGCGAACACCAGCAGCTGTGCGTGATCAGATCCTGGCGACTTTTCAGCGGGCGTATGCGTCTCCGCAGTACACTGTTCAACTGTTAAAAGCTGTGGCTCGAACACAGGCAGAGTCTCAGGCGATTCAGGTGCGGCAATTCACAACCAATGAGAATGGCGCCATTGCTGCAGCAGCACGATTCGCCTCTGAGAAGATGGAGTTGGATCGGCCTGTCGATCCTAATGAGCCCCTTGTGGGCACACTTTCGATGGAAGATGTGGTTGCCGGTTTGGAGAAGCACAAAGGCGATGCCAAGCTGGGAGTCCGGCTTTTCAAACGACAGGGATGTGTCGCCTGCCATTCGGTTTCGAGTAAGGAGACCATCAAGGGCCCGCTTCTGGCGGGAATCACAGCACGTTACAACCGGGCGGAGCTTGCGGAGTCGATTATTCTGCCCAGTAAGAAGATTGCTCAAGGGTTTGAGACGCAGTCATTCCTGCTGACAGATGGTCGAACCTTGAGTGGCTTCGTGACCAGGGAAGGCGGCGATGATCTTGAACTCCGCAGCATCACCGGGGTGCCGACTGTCGTTCAAAAAGCAGACATCGATGAGCGGACACGACTGGAACTCTCGATGATGCCAGTCGATCTGGTGAGTAAGCTGACGGTGAAAGACCTGGCCTCTTTGATGGCCTATCTGGAATCGATCAAACAGTAATTGCCAGAGGAAAAGTCTTGATGAGGAAGGCTCGGCCCATCGTTGGTCGAGCCTTCTTTTTTTGAAGCCCTCGGAACGAAGTTCCACTGAATGTCATCTCGTCTTGCTCCTTCTCCCGCGTCTTCGTGGGAGAAGGCTGGGATAAGGGCCGAGTTCTTTTGCAGTTTTATCTCATCTCATAAACATCGTATGTGATGCCAAATGATGAAATCGGTTCAATGAGCGGCATGAGCACTGCGATCACCTGTGCTGTCCGGTAAGCGCGAGGCGATCAGCAGGAAGATGAACAGGCTCAACGTGAGGAGCAACGTCGAAGCGAAGTAAGGCGAAGAGATGTTCATTTCGATGAGTGGGAAGCCTAGAAAGGGCCCGCAGATACGAGCCAGGGCAGAGGCACTTTGACCCAAGCCCAAGGTTCCCCCCTGCTCTGTTTTCGAAGCGGAAAGTGAAAGCAGCGATTGGAGTGAAGGTGTTGCCGCAGCAAAGCCAATCACAGCGACCGGCATGGCAATCCAGAGCAGTGTCTGTTGACTGATCAGGCCACTTAAAGCGACCCCAGCGAGGCCCAGGCCCATGAGAATAATTCCGGCAACCGCCATCCGAACCTCACCCACACGCGGCAACAGCCTTCTCACGAGAAGTCCCTGAGCCAGCGTGAGGGTGATGCCCACAACTGCGAAGACAAAAAAGTTACCCCGGTCGGAATACCCCAATCGCTCAGTGAGTAACGAAAGTGTGGTCTCAAAGATGGAAAACGCAAAGGTCGCGATGAAACTGGTCAGCATCAGAATCAAAATGACTGGTTGGGCCAGTACTGCTGTTAATCGTTGGGAGAGTGGGCTGATTTCGGTCGCTTCGAGATGATTGATACGGTCAGCCGCTGGTAGTGATTCCGGGAGCAGAAACAGAGCTGCCAGAAATGCCATGAATGAAAGCGATGCTGCAGCAAATGCCGGTAGCGGAGTTGGCGTACTTTGCGGAACACTGCTCACAAACATCGCACCGAGAAGTGGCCCAAACGTGAACCCCATCCCAAAGGCTGCACCAATCAGGGCCATTCCTTTGCCACGCTCGGCTTTGCCTGTGCAGTCGGCAATGTAAGCCTGGGCCGTGGAAATCGTCGCCCCCGAGATCCCGGCACCACTGCGGGTGATAAAGAGCCACATCAGTGGTGAAAGACCAAGAATCGTACCATGCATACCCCATTGTGTGACGAGACCAAACAACAGATAGAAGAACGCGGTGCTGGCGAGGCCAAAGATCAACACGGGTCTACGGCCGATTCGGTCAGACAGCCGGCCCCAGAGTGGCGAAAAGAGAAACTGCATCGCAGAAAAGCTCGCCGAGAGCATTGAAAGCTGCAGGCCTGTCGCTTGAAAGTGTTCGGCATATCGGGGCAAAAGTGGCAGCACGATCCCGAAGCCGAGAAGATCGATAAAGACCGTCAGAAAGATGATTCCCAGTGCAGAGCGAGAACTTTTTTTGTCGGGCGGTGAGTCAGTCGAGGTTTCAGTTGGCATTGTATGGAGAACTTTAGATCCGGTGGAAAACAGTGGAACTCGGAGAGAATCAGCGAATTCGTGTAGTCGCTGAGACGAAGAGTAGTCTGATTCCGGGGGCCGGTGCCACTCAACAGCCTTTGAAAGCTGTGCCGGACTACTTCTGCAGATCTTCCACAAACGGAAGGTCTGCTCGAGTTCTGATTGGTATCACTGGCAGCTCAATCTGTTTCTGTCCACAATATGTTAAACAGGAACGGCTTCGATCCACGCGTTCGATCAAAGCAGACAATGAGCAGCCATCACCACCTTGGGATACATCCATAATGTCGGGTTCAGAGACAGTGGTTTACAGTGAAGTCTGGGATCTGGATTCTCTGCTGCCAGCTTTAGGAACGGCTGAATTTCAGCAGAAACTCGTCAGTGCCAGGAAAGGTCTGGAAGATCTCGTGGCACAACTGAGTGCTGCGCCAGAGATCGCCCCAGATGCTGCCCAGGGGTGGCGCCAACTGCTGGCACAGTTTGAAGACATGGAGACCACCATTTCGGATCTCAGATCCCACGTCGAATGCTACTGTGCGAGCGATGCGACAAATGCCCAATTTCAAAGAATTGAAGCGGAACTCTCATCGCTGGCTCCCTTGCGTGAGCAGGTGGGAGCGTTGATTGAAGCGGCTTTTCGAACGCTCAGTGAGGAAGATCTCGTTGCTTTTGTGGCCAGGGAGCCCTGGCTGTTGGAGCGGACGTATGCGTGGAAACTGCGTCAGCGGGCGGCCCGCATGCGGTTGCCCGAAGCTCAAGAAAATCTCGCCAATCAGCTGGCCGTCGATGGGCTTCATGCCTGGGGTCGTCTGTACGATCGCATTTCGGGAGCACTGAAGATTCAGTTGCTCGAAAAGGGTCGGCTGGTCGAAAAGTCATGCAGCCAGGTGCAGTTCGACAGTCCTGATCGTGCCGAACGGCGATCAAACTACTTTGCTGCCGATGTGGCGTGGAAATCGATCGAAAATCTCTGTGCCGAGGCGATCAATCATATCGCGGGAACACGCTTGACGATCTATGACCAGTTAGGTGTTGAAGACCATCTGGTTTCGCCGCTGATGTGGAATCGCATGAGCCGGGCCACGTTGAATCAGATGTGGAGCGTCATTACTCAAAAGAAGTCCGTTCTCCTCAAATATCTGCAGGCCAAAGCCCGTCTTATGGGTTTGGAAAAGCTGGCTTGGTACGACCTGACGGCTCCATTGCCTCGTAAGCCGGGGCAGATGCCGGAAAAATTGCCTTATCAATCAGCCTGTGAGCAGATCGTGAGTGCCTTTGGCTCATTCAGTCCGCACATGCAGGATTTTGCGAGAATGGCACTCAGGGATGGCTGGTCGGAAGCTGTCAATCGAGCTGGTAAGAGGCAAGGTGCTTTCTGCACGGGATATCGGGCGGCCGGGCAATCCCGCATGTTTATGACATACACGGAGACCGCCGACAGTATGTCGACCCTGGCCCATGAACTGGGACACGCTTATCACTCGTATGTGCTGAAAGATGTCCCGTATCTGCTCGCTGATTACCCGATGAATCTTGCCGAAACAGCCAGTACGTTTGCTGAGGCAGTCCTGGCGGATGCCCGTATGCAGCAGGCTCAACATCCTTATGACAGGTTGTGCCAGCTCGATGCAGCTCTGGCTGATGGTGTGGCCTTTCTGATGAACATTCACGCGAGGTTTATCTTTGAAGACAACTTCCACAAAGCCCGGCGGAATGGCGAACTTGCCGCCAACGATTTGAGCCAGTTGATGGTCGCTGCTCAGAAAGAGGCTTACCTCGATGCACTGGCGGAAGATGGCTGGAATCCTCGCTTCTGGGCCTCGAAGCTCCACTTCTATTTCACGGGGATTCCGTTTTACAACTTCCCGTATACTTTCGGATATCTGCTTTCTCTGGGGCTCTTTTCGGAAGGAAAAAGCCGGGGATCAGCGTTCGCTGCGGACTTTGTGAAGTTCCTGGAGTGTAC
>JAIXUU010000416.1 GCA_027483405.1 Planctomyces sp.
ATTTTGAGAAGCCCGACTCTCTCGAGCATCACGACAGTGGTCTGACTGATCACTGCGATTTCACTGAATGCTGCCCCGGATCGCACCGTATTGTTCAACGATACCTAGATCCTAAGTTCTTTCTGCATCAGGGTTTTCATCCTCAGTCCCAATGATCGCAGGAGTTGTTTTTCACTCACTTTCTGTCGATCAGATGGTTTGTTTCCTGAAGTTCCTCTGGCGACTCTTTTGCCGAGGCAAAACCAGGGTTTCGGATTGTCTGGTTGTTTTCTGTCCCTTTCACGGATTTTTGAAATCATGGATCTATCCCGTTACCGCAACATTGGTGTTTCGGCCCACATTGACTCCGGCAAAACGACGCTCTCCGAGCGCATTCTGTTTTACTCCGGCCGTATTCACTCGATTCACGAAGTGAAAGGTAAGGACGGCGTCGGGGCTACCATGGACCACATGGAACTCGAACGCGAAAAAGGGATCACGATCACTTCCGCTGCGACGCAAGTCACGTGGAAGGATTACACCGTTAATCTCATTGACACTCCTGGCCACGTGGACTTCACCGTGGAAGTGGAACGCAGTCTGCGCGTGCTCGATGGCGCTATCCTCGTGCTCTGCTCCGTCGGTGGTGTGCAGAGTCAGTCGCTGACTGTTGACCGCCAGATGAAGCGGTATAAGGTGCCACGCATTGCGTTCATCAACAAAATGGATCGTACTGGGGCCAATCCTGAGAAGGTCATTGGGATGGTGCGCGATAAGCTCATGGTCAACCCCTGCCCTCTGCAGATTCCCATGGGTCGTGAAGCGGCTTTCGAAGGCGTCATCGATCTTGTCGAAATGCGCGCAGCGTTCTTCGATGGAGAAGACGGCGAAGTTGTTCGCTATGAAGAAATCCCTGCTCAATATGCTGAGAAAGCTGCCGAAGCTCGTCTGTTTATGCTCGAGACACTCTCGATGTTCAATGATGACGTCGCCATGGCGATTCTCGAAGAGCAGCCACTCTCGGCTGAACAACTCCGTCCGATCATTCGCGATTGCACGCTGACACATAAGATCGTTCCTGTCATGATGGGCACGGCTTACAAGAACAAGGGTGTGCAGGAATTGCTTGATGCAGTGACATACTACCTGCCCAGCCCGCTGGATCGCGAACTGTCGGCCATGGACAACGACATGAAGCCGCCTGCGGATACTTCGGCCCTTCAGCCAGGTTGGAACCGGGTACCGCTCTCGTCAGATCCTGCTAAGCCGCTCGTCTGTATGGCCTTCAAGACCGTTGTCGAGCAGTTTGGTCAGCTGACTTACACCCGTATCTATCAGGGCAAGATCATTAAGGGTGATAGCTATGTTAATACCCGTACGGGCAAGCGTGTTCGCTTTGGCCGACTGGTGCGCATGCACGCCAACAGCCGCGAAGATATTGAAACGGGTGAAGCTGGTGACATTGTGGCTCTGGTGGGTGTCGATTGTGCATCGGGGGATACGTTCTGCGCAGAAGGAACGAATTATTCGCTGGAAAGCATTTTCGTGCCTGACGCCGTGATTCGTCTCTCGATCGAGCCAGTGAAGCGCGATGGGGCAGACAAGCTCGGCAAGGCTCTGGAACGCTTCCGCCGTGAAGATCCGACCTTCCGCGTTTTGACCGACGAAGAAACCGGTCAGACGCTGATTGCCGGTATGGGGCAGTTGCACCTCGATATTTATGTGGAGCGCATCAAGCGAGAATACGGCGTCGAATGTATCGTTGGTCAGCCACGTGTGGCTTACCGCGAAACACCGACCAAGAAGGTGGAATTCAACTGGAAGCACAAGAAGCAGACCGGTGGTTCGGGTCAGTTTGCTCACATTGTGGGCTACCTGGAACCATTGCCTGAAGACAGCGTGATGCCTTATGAATTCGTGAATGACGTTTCCGGTGGTCGTATTCCGAAGGAGTATATTGCTCCAACGGATAAGGGCTTCCAGCGCGGGATCGTCAAGGGGCCACTCTGCGAGTGCGAAGTGGTCAATGTCCGTATGGTTCTGCAGGACGGCAGCTACCACGACGTCGATTCTTCGGAAATGGCGTTCGACATCTGCGGTTTCGATTGTATGCGTGATACGCTCAAGAAGGCCGATATCGGTCTGCTGGAGCCAATCATGAAGCTCGAAGTGGAAGTTCCCGAGGAATTCCAGGGTTCGGTGACAGGGCAGCTCTCCAGCAAGCGTGGTGTGATCAATTCCTCGGATACTAACCTGGGAACTGCCGTCATCAGTGCTGAAGTTCCTCTGTCAATGATGTTCGACTATGCCAACGAACTGCGTTCGATGACGCAGGGTAAGGGTACGTTCACCATGGAATTCAGCCGCTATTCCATGCTGCCACGCAACCTGGTCGACGAAGTGGTCGAAAAACGCAAGAAGGAAAAAGCTGAACGTCTGGCAAAGACGTAATGGCTGCTTCCAAATGAATTGAGGCCTCAAGCGAGCCCATCAGAAGAAATTCTGGTGGGCTCGTTGTTTTATGTCATGTTGGTCTTATTTCATCATAAAGATTGCATCGGCCGGGTATAATTTTCCCTTGATGATTGGCGAAATGACCGACACAATAAGTAAAGAATGTTTGATGCGATGATGTTCGCATGAAACTCCTGCCGATCATTTGCCCCCCTGCATTGACTCTCCCCTGCCCTGCCGACGGTGATACTTCATGTTGACACTCCGCGAGCTTCGTCAGATCGATCCAGGCACGACTGGAAACAGTTCCAGGGGCCGCCATTTCGTGCAGTATGCAGTCCTGCTCCTCCTGATGCTTGTTGCTCATGCGATACCTGCCGTCGCTCAGGCCGATGACGCGGCTGACCCCGCTCAAGTGGCGTTCTTTGAAAACCGCG
>JAIXUU010000250.1 GCA_027483405.1 Planctomyces sp.
ACCGCCTGGTGCTGGCAGCAGGGATGTATGCTGCAGTGGCTGCCCGGGTCGACCTCGAAAGTCATCTGGAATGAACGCGGTTCCCACCACTATCAATCACGAATTTATGATACATCCACAGGTGCAAGCCAACAGCTGGATGCCGCCATTTACACGCTGGCACCCGATGGAAAGTCAGCCATCACGACCGACTTCCGCCGCCTGAATGATGTCCGCCCGGGATACGGCTATACCGGTCTGGCCGACCCTTTCAAAGGCGAGTTGACACCCAAAGCGTCCGGCATCTGGAACATTAACCTGCAGACAGGAACATCCGAACTTCTTATTTCGATTGCTCAGGTCGCGGCACTCGGCCCTTCACTCCCCGATATGCAGGGGGCCAAGCACTGGTTCAATCATCTGTTGATCAATCCCGATGGCAGCCGCTTCACATTCCTGCATCGCTGGAAACCAGTGAATTCGAAAGTCGCTTTTCGAACTCGTATGCTCACAGCCAGGCGTGATGGCAGCGATCTGTTCGTGATCGATTCATCGGGAGAAACCTCCCACTTTGTCTGGCGCGATCCCGAAACCATTACCGCCTGGACAAAACCTCAAGGAAAGCCGTTTGGCTTCTATCATCTGCGCGATCGCACCGCAGAGGTCGAAGCGGTCGGCGCGGGGGTGATGACCGTGAATGGTCATAACACATATCTCACCGGTCTCGAAGCGGCACCGACCGCGTGGATTCTGAATGATACTTACCCCGATCAGGCACGGATGCAGCATCCTTACCTGTTTCATGTCCCCACCGGCCAGAGATATCCATTGGGACACTTTCATTCACCGCCGGCTTACACGGGCGAATGGCGTTGCGACAATCACCCTCGCAGCAGCCCCAATGGACGACTCGCCTGCATCGATTCACCTCATGAGGGAAATGGTCGCCAGTTGTATCTCATCGATCTCGAGCCAGTTCTGCAGCTTTATCACGATCCAGCCTGAATTTTGCTGTGTGGCATGCTTGCGGCTCGGAGCAAGAAAACGTGATTGCCCCGCATCAGTTCAGGAACTGGAGCGGATGGCCCAGCGAAGTTTCGCAGGAATAGAGCGGGGATTATCGTGCCGCTCCTGAGGAGTCGCTCGCATCACTTCGCTCGAAATCTCCCGATAAATGCCACTTGCCAAACCTGCCTGAAACGCTTTCTTCACCCGGCGGTCTTCGCCTGAGTGAAATGTCAGAATGGCAATCCGGCCACACGGCTTCACACATTGCGAAATCGATTTCAGCAGAATATCCAGCGTCGAAAACTCATCGTTCACTGCAATTCGTATGGCTTGAAACACCCGACGAATGGTCGAGGACACGTCTTCCTCATCAAGTGAACCAATTGTCGCCAGCACCCGGCGCACAGCTTCGGCCAATTGTCCCGTCGTGATGATGGCCGATGCCTGTTGCACAGCGGTCAGACCTTTGGCTAACGGCTCAGCCCACGGCTCATCCGCAGCATCAACGAGCAGCTGCGCGAACCCTCTCTCATCGATCTTTGCGAGAAACTCAGCGGCACTCGGCCCACGCGAGGGATTCATCCGCATATCCAGTGGGGCATCGACTTTGAAAGTAAATCCGCGTGCCGGATCGTCAATCTGCATGGAAGATAAACCCAGATCTGCCAATAAAAAATCAGCACCACCTGGCAAAAAAGCAGGGATCAAGCCCGGCAACGCAGCAAAGTTTGTTCGCTGCACAATCAGCGTCTCCGCAGGAAAGCCTGCACTCCGTAGTCTGGCTTCCGTCTTCGGGAGTTCAATGGGGTCCGCATCGATTCCCACAAGGCAACCATCTGGCTGAATCGCCCTTAAAAGCTGCTGTGCATGACCACCATATCCCAGCGTGCAATCAATACCCCGCTCACCCGCTTGAGGTGCCAGAACCTGCAGAATCTCATCGACCATAATCGGCCGATGGGTTCCCGCAGGAGTCTTGCCACTCTTCAGGATTTTCTCAACATCTGCCGCATAGCGATCTCTTGCCAGTTCCTTGTATTTTTCGTGGAACTTTCGGGGGTGTGTCCCTGCATAACGCACTCTTCGGGCAGGACGTTTCTTCGGATCTTGTCCTGGCACAGGCGTTGGTGCATGAGGCTCAACGGGAGAAGACTCGGGAACTTCATCGGAAAATGGCGGATCTGACTCGGTCATGATCTTTCCATCATACCAACCCGCTGGGCACAATCATCCCACACCAATCGACTCATTCGAGACAGCCAGGATCATGGCCAGTATCCCCGGCAGTGCCAGCACGATAGTCACATAGATCAGCCTGCGGTGCGGGCATTTTGGCCAAAGGGCCGGGATGAGAAAGATCGCCAGACTCAAAGGCATGATTCCCGCAGCAAAAAATGTCAGCAGAGGGAGTTCGCTATAGGTGTTGGTCGCAGTGCCCAGCGTTAAAGCGGGAAAAAATACAGCAGGCCCCGTCCAGCAACCGATCGAAGATCCTGAGGCGGAGATTTTCTCACGGAACGACCTCTGAGTCTCTCCTCCCAGGTCGCAATGTTCGCTGGATTTTTTCACTAGAAATGCCGGGGCAATACCCGCACCAAACACAGCACAGCTCATCGCAATCGCAAGATCTGTAAAGACCAGCGAATGCGCGTGAATCATCACTGTGACACTGGCCAGCCCCCAAAGGAACGCCAGCCATATCCACGCCTTTGATCCGGCAGCGGCTTGCCAGACGATCGTCAATAGCAGAGCGATCGCAATCATGGCCACACCCAGCATGCCAGCAGCGACTGGCTGTGGAATCAGCATTTGATTCCACTTCAAATCGCCTGGTGCGAGCCACCAGCCCGAGAAAAGGAGTGCGGCAACATTCAGACCCAGTGCGACCCAGCCCATGAACGCTCTGCCGGAAAATCTTTCCGCAAAGAAGGTTGTCAATGCCCCTAATATGAGGCACATCGCGGTGGCCGGGAAGAGGCTGTACCAACTGTGCTCGAACAACAACCATTGATCCGATTGATCCAACCACCAGTCCAGCCGTTTTTCAAAGACGTTGGGTAATGCAAAACCAGCTAGGATGCCGACAGGCAGAGCGGCTCTCGCAAGCGCAGGCCACCTAATGCTCGCAAGCGGGATCAGGAAGCCTCCCAGAAGTGCTGGCAGAATCAGATAGACAATCTTGTCTTGAATCACTTCGAATGGAGGGAGCGGTGGCATGGCGAAAATCCCCATTGATTCTGTCGAATTCTCATGCTGCTGAAGAACAGTCGCTGCGGATTTCAGGCATTGTCAGCAGCGAGCCGACGAGTCCTGCTCAGAGAATTCAACTTGGTTGGATGCGAGGAATTACTGCCGGTAACAAAAAAACTTACAGCAAATCCTCAGCGTGATCCGCTCAGGGAAGTTCGTAAATGCGGTAAGAGTCATTCTGGTAGACGGGCTCTGATTCAAACGGCCCGAGTCGATCCGTAATCAACAGTTGCAAACCCGTCTGTTCATGCAGATCTTTTAATCCCGCTTTGGTGATCAAAGCAGGTTTCGCATCCGAACCATTGCCCCATTGTGTCTGCAGCCAGTTGGTAATGATCAGCAGGCGGTTGTTCCATTCGACAATTCCAGCCGCATCTTGCGGGCAATCCTTGAATGAAACATATTCCGGCCGCTCGGCATACCACTTGAGTGAAGTGTGCCCCGTCGGTGCGAAGCACAAAGTCTTTCGAGGCGTGTTCTGGAAAATCCACTCACAGGTGGCTTGCCAATCATGGTGCTGCTTGATGGCCACTGAGATCGCCTCCCAGGAACCATGCCTGCTGACAGCAAAACTCATTAGTACAGCCAGCATCATGGCCGGTACCACTAATGCGAATCCGTTCAACGGCCAGGGAGTCACATGGTTTCGTCGCTTCATTCGACATGCGGCCATGATCGACAACTCGCCAAGTGAAAACGATAGCAGCAAGGGGACGAGCACATCGGCCATACGGAAGAAGTAGAACTTCAGGAGCACCATGCGCGTGGCATAGCCCGCCATTTTCTCAGCCGGACGCGGGCCAAAACCTATGAGAAATCCAGCAATGGAAAGCAGAATCGCCAGGAGAGCCGACCAACCCAGCAGTTGCCACGCCCTGCGCTGGGTGAATGTAGCACTTTTCAAAAAGACACTGTGAGTTAGCACCACCCAGGCAGCAAAAGTTAATCCCGCCGCCGAGATCCCGCGCAGCCATGCGTTTACGGGAATGGCCATGGGGTCAAGATGATGGGCCAGGCGGTAATACACCTGCAGGTAGTTGGCCTGAAACCGAATTGTTTCATCGGCTCCACTCATCAGGCTGACCTGCAGAGCCGCTGCTATCGACCAAAAGGCGGCCAGCCAGCCGGCCAACAGCAACAGGTTTGCCAGCAGACCACTTGATCGTGTTCTGGCACTCGTCCCAAGAGCTGCACTTCGAAACGGTCGATCTTTCTTCAAGATCGATAGCAGCACCAGGCTGCCGAGAATGATCAGCGTTCCCCACAATCCGACAATCGGGTGCCACGCCACTGACCACGCCAGCAGCGATGAACTAGCCCATAACTTCTTTAAGAATGATTCATCATCACTCAGGCAGGCCATGGCCCAGAACAAAAAACCATAGGCAAAAACTTTGGACTCGGCTCCACCAACGATCCACTCGCCAGAAACATTGATCGTCGCCACCAGAACCGGCCATAACCACAGCCCGGCAAGATAACTGCCACCAGACAACCCCAGCACCAGACTCAGGCGATAAGTCCCATAAGCCAGCACGAAAAGGCCTGCAGCTCGCACCAGCAAGGCAGTGGCTGTCATGCCAAAGAATGGGGGCAGCCAGCCGGTACTCGCAAAAAACACAACGTGCACGCTGGGAGAATTCAGGAAGAAATCGTTCTCGCACCAGGCGGGATTCGCAAAGTGTCGAGCTTTGCCCAGATAGTGCGTTTCATTCACCGCAGGTATCGGGGCGAGTATCAGACTCGCAAGGACTAATCCCAGCCAGCCCACCACCCAGGTTTTCCACGATGAATTCATGATGATTGCGATTTCAGCATCAGAGCTCGCTGTGCGATTTGCCGGTTCAAAAGCCAAGGGAAACCTCCGGCAACCACTTACAACAAGGCTTACTGATCTGCTGCACGCGATTTATCGCGTCGTGGCTCTTTGTGCCATGATTGCAGCTTTGGGCAAGCATGTTTTGTGAGCCACAACGCGCGATTTCAAGTGGCAATTCGTATTACTTCGCGGCCTTCTTTGTCGCTTTTTTCACAGCTTTCTTGGGGGCAGCCTTCTTTGCCGCGGCTTTGACAGCAGCCTTTTTGACAGCCTTGGCGGCCACTGGCTTTGCTTCAGCCACTGGCTTGGCAGCAGCTTTCTTAGCAGCTGGCTTCTTGGCACCACCAAAAATACGGTCATAGTTCTCGGAAAACTTCGGGCTCGCACCGCTGCGAATGATTGGACCACTCATGTCAAAACGCCTTCTCTTCCTGAGTTCTACCAGATGATTCAAACCGGCTGATCTTATCAGCCTCAGACAATAGGACTTGCCTGCTGTGAAGATCCATCGACTCACTCATGGTCAACGCATTCCAGCAGATCAAGGATGATTGCGCGGCGATTGTTCTCTTGATTGACCGAAGTGTCAAGCGGCAAAGGGTTTCAAATCACTCCAACAGACTTGCCATCCCCCCTCCATTTCAGGTGAGGCCCCAGTCATTTCATGATGGCGCTACCCGCAAACACAGAGATTCATCCTGCACGGAAAGTGTCCCTTCACCAAACCTGCCCCATTGAAACCTGAAGGAAACCAGGAGTTCGATTGTTCGAATCATGCTTCAACAGGTAATCTGCTGAATTGTGCGGCCAGTTCCATCAGGATAAACCTGACATCAACAAAATGTGGCTTAACCCACCCACTTCGGCTAGAAAGTTCTTCGCTCATGAAAGCGGTCGCTGTTTACCCTGGCAAACCTCACAGCATTCATCTGCGGGAGATCGAACCCCCGCAACTCGATTCGATTCCCGGTGGCCGGGGAGTTCTGGTCAGGTCGCTGGAAATCGGTGTCGATGCGACGGATCGCGAAATCAACGAAGCCCTCTATGGCAATGCCCCCACTGGGTTCGACTATCTTGTGCTGGGCCATGAAAGCTTTGGCATTGTCGAGGCCGTCGGCCCGAATGTGAAAGATCTGCAGCCGGGCGATTATGTCTCCTGTACAGTTCGCCGGCCTGGTGGTTCGATCTACGATCAGATTGGCCGCAACGATATCACCAGCGAAGAAACCTATTACGAACGCGGCATCAACCTGAGGCATGGCTTTCTTACCGAGCGTTGGGTCGATGACTGTGAATTCATGGTCAAGGTTCCCAAACAGCTCAAACACCTGGGTGTTCTCAGTGAACCAGCCAGTGTCTGCGCCAAGGCGATCGAACAGGCTTATCTGGCACAGCAGCGCCTGCAGGTCTGGAAGCCGGAAGTCGCCTACGTGATGGGTTCCGGCCAGATTGGCCTGCTTTCCACCATGATGCTTCGCCTCAAAGGTCTCGAAGTGTATACCGTGGCCCGTTCCAAAAAAGCTGGCAACAAAAAGGCCGAGATTGCCGAAGCCTACGGTGCCACCTATGTCAGCACTGCCGAAACGCCACTCGATCAACTGGTCAAGCAAACCGGTAAGCCTCAGTTGATTGTCGAAGCCACGGGATCGAGTCAACTTGCCTTCCAGGCGATGGAAGTCTTATCGCACAACGGTGCCCTCGTGTGGACGAGCATTACTGGCGGGCAAGGGACAGCCACCGTCCCTTCCGACAAAATCAACCTCGAATGGGTCTTGGGGAACAAACTCCTCGTGGGCTCCGTCAATGGCAACCGCCGCCATTTCGAGTTGGGCATCCAGGCACTGGCTCATGGGGAACTGGCTTTCCCGGGCGTGACCGAAAAACTGCTCACCACCCGGGTCGATGGGCTCGAAAACTACGCTGAACTGATCCGCCGTCTCGTCGAAGACAAAGAAGCGATCAAGGTCTATTTGCGGGTGACCAGCGTTTAATCGCCAAACTCATAAGCGGTGTGCTGCCAGTCGAGACGATCTCCACACCTCGACTGGCAGTCTGCTTTATTCCTGCATGGGAAGACGCAGTGTGAGGGTTCGTCCACCTCGCTTGACCTGCACTGGAATCACTTGCCGGGGCCTGGTCTCTTTGAGTCCATACGTAATCAGATCAGCTTCTCGAATCAGGTTGGTCTGGTTGTCGTAAGCGACGATCACATCCCCCTTTTCAAAACCTGCCGACTTCGCGGCGGCATGTGGCCCATACTGGCCAACATGCTTGGCCCGTAAGGCCATTTTGCCATCTGCGATCGATAGTTCTTGTCGCTCGGCACTCGTCAGTTCTTCGAGCACCATCCCTCCGGTCGTCATCCGCCGCAATCCCCATGTGGAACTTCGCCAGGTGAGATCCCCAGATTGTCGCCAGCCGGCGGGCAACTTCAATGAGACCTTTTTCACTGAACCGTTGCGAAGAAGTTCGACGGCAATCGTCCCCCCGGCAGCGTCAGTCTGATGCA
>JAIXUU010000159.1 GCA_027483405.1 Planctomyces sp.
GATGATGTTCTCCGTCGCCGTAGCTCGTTATGGACAAAGCGATTCGGTCGTGGAAAAAAATTTCAGTTCATCGACGTTGAGAGTGACATTGGGCTCACTTCCAACAACTGCCGGTACAAAAAGTCGTAGGCGAAAATTGTTGCCTGGATCGTAAACTGTTTTTCAATAAATACTTGCGCCGAGTTTGCGAGGTCGGTGCATCGAGTTTCGCTGCTGAGCGCCTCATTGATGGCTGCCGCCAGAGCCTCGGGATCATTGATGGGGACCAGCCAGCCCCGCTGGGCATGTTCGCCCGCCTGGCCATACCCGAGGAGTTCTGAGCTCCCTTCGACGTTGGTGGCCACACAGGGCTTGCCGGTGGCCATGGCTTCGAGCAGTGCATTGGGCATTCCCTCCCAGCGCGATGCCAGCACGAAAAGATCGCAACTGGCCATCAGGCGAGGAATGTCATTTCTCTGGCCAAGAAAATGGACATGACCACCGGCGGGGCCTTTTGTGACTTCGTGAAGTTCCAACTCCTTTCTTAGCGGTCCTTCACCAGCAATCACCAAATGAAGTCTGGGCCATTTAGGGGCCACTTTTCCAAATGCCTCGAGCAATATGTCCATCCCCTTCTGCACATCCAGCCTCCCAGCAGAAAAGAGCATGATGGCATCAGAGGGGAGGTAGAGATCTGCTCTGGTGAAACGGATGGCGTTTTTCCAGTGGTCGATATCAATGCCATTGGGAATGACGGCGAGCCTTGTCTGGTCGAGCTTCCAGTTTTTCGCAGCGTGCTGACGGACGCCTTCACTCACACAGACCCATCGAGTCACCAGCGAAGCTGTCAGCCATTCGACCCAGCCATGCCAATGGGCTTGCCGTTCGGCGACTCGCAGACCACAAACCACAACAGATCGCCCTGCTCTGAAAGCCGCCAGACGCCCCAGAATATTGGCATGAAACAGAAATGTCTGAATGATTTCGGGCTGAAAGCTGCGGATATTCTCAACCAGTTGTTTGAGAACCGACAGCGTTGACCTGGCGCTCCTGGCACCCAGACAGTGAGGAACAATCCCCTGCTCTTCGAGTTGATCGCAAAGCTCGGCCCGTGGCCCCAGGCAAACCACCCGCACCTCCCAGCCTTTGTGCAATAAGCCAATGGCCAGTTGCACAAACTGTTGCTCGGCGCCACCCCGGTCAAGTTCCGTGATGATCATCAGAATTCGAGGGCGAGGGCTGTGGGTCATGCAGATCGCATTCGTCAAAACGTCTTTCGATTTCTGTCGATTCTAGCCGTTTTCAGGAATTTCTCTTCCTGCCAAATCAACTCTGGGCTCTGTTCGCCAGACATCTTGTGAACTTCAATGTAGCATCAATGATTCAAGGAGTGCGAATCAAGGCCTGGCACTCGCAGTCTATCGGAGAAAGCATGTCGTCCTCCCCAGATTTTGAGTCACTTTCGACTTACGATTATGAACTTCCTCCAGAACTGATTGCACAGCATCCTTTGCCCGAGCGAGACGCCTCTCGCATGCTGGTCATACATCGTTCGAAAGGCATGATCGAGCATCGGTTCATTAAGGAACTGCCGCTGTTTCTTAAGCCCCACGATCTGATTGTGGTCAACAACAGCAAAGTCGTACCTGCCCGATTACAGGGTGTGAGAGCTTCCACTGGCGGCAAATGGGAAGGACTTTTTCTGGGAGTGACAACCTCCGGAGAGTGGCAGATCATTGGGCAGACGCGCGGACGGCTTGTGGCTGGGGAGTGGATCACGATTCCTGTTCCAGCCACTCATGTCGAAAATACAGAAAGTCGTCAGCACCCCGACCTGCAATTGCAGTTGATTGAACGTGGAGAAGGTGGCATCTGGAAAGCATGTCCTCAGAGTGAAATTTCTACCTGGGATCTGCTTGAGCAATATGGAAGCATGCCTCTGCCACCTTACATTCATCGAGATGACGAAGAGGCGGAAGATCGAGTCCGCTACCAGACGATTTTTTCCGGGCCTCAAGGCTCGGTCGCAGCACCGACCGCTGGACTGCATTTTACTCCCGCACTGAGAGATCAATGTGCAGCTTCCGGGGCGAAATTTGCAGAAGTCACGCTGCATGTGGGCATGGGGACATTCCGCCCCGTCAGCAGTGAGCGGATCGCCGAGCATCAAATGCATACGGAAACCTGCGAGTTGTCTGAAGACGTGGCACTCAAAATCCAATCCACAAGATCTCAGGGAGGGAAGGTCCTGGCAATTGGTACAACTTCGGCGCGAACCTTGGAATCGGCTGCGAGAAAAGTGGGCGTGGGTTTACCTTGGCAGGGCGAAACGAATCTTTTCCTCAGGCCACCATGCGAGTTTCTGCAAGTCGAGGCTCTTCTGACGAACTTTCATGTTCCCAAATCAACACTTTTGATGCTGGTTTGTGCCATGGCAGGCTACGACCTGACAATGCAGGCCTACAAAGAGGCCGTCGAGCAGCGCTATCGCTTCCTCAGTTATGGCGACTGCATGCTCATTCTCTAAAAAGGGTTGTATTCTGTCTGAGGAGTCATCCCTGCCTGCTTATCGTAACGGAAGAACGCGGATTTTATTATTGGAACTGTCTCCGACGAGGAGTAAGCCCTCCTTGGTAATGAACACGCCATGGGGCCGGTTGAGGCGGCAGGTCTTTGCATCTCCGTCCGGGCCATCACCGGCTTTGCCATCACCGATAACTGTTTCAATCAGGCCGGTCTTCGCTCGAATCACGCGAATCGTGTGTGTTTCGGTATCGGCGAGATAAATGTCGCCATTAACATCGACAGCCGCTCCCTTGGGGGCACCGAGAATGGCTTTGCGGGCATCAATCCCATCACCGACTAAAGATGGCTTACCACCCACACCGGCGATGTGGACGAGTTTGGCTTCTCCCTTGGGAAAACGATAGACCGCGTTCCCTTCGCGTAGCGCGAGAATCATGTCTCCGTCGGGAGTGAAATCGATACTGCGTGGGCCATTGAGGGGTGTGCCCACCTGCGGATCGCCATCTTTCGCAGGTTTCTTTTCGCCGGTTCCATAAGCTGTCGAGATCAGTCCCGTTTTCATATCGACTTTGCGAACCCGATGGTTCCCGGTATCGCAGATCAACAGATCACCAGCCGGATCGATCTGAATGGAATGTGGCATATTCAATTGAGCTTTTTCGGCTGGCCCGCCATCACCGCTGAATCCGGCAGTTCCTGTGCCTGCCAGTGTGGAAATCATGCCCGATTTGCCATCAATTTTGCGGATGGTATGCGTGCGCATATCGGCAATGACGATATCCCCTGCGGGAGTGAAACGGAGTTCATGTGGTTCGTTCATCAAGGCCTTTGTCGCCGGGCCGCCATCACCGGCAAATCCTTTTTTGCCTGGAGTTCCTGCAATCGTCGTCACCGTCTGTTTTTCCAGATCGAGGCGGCGAATGATGTGACCTGTGTACTCACAGAAATACAAAGCACCATCCGGCCCAATCACGAGTCCAAACGGTTGGCCGCTGTGAGTTTCGAGGAACGGCTGCTGATCGCCATTGAATCCATCTTTGCCTGATCCAAAGATTGTTTTGACTTCGCCCGCATGGGCCATATTGAGTTCGGCGAAGGCAAAGAGACTCAGGAGCGCACAGAGTGCAGCCAGCCGCATGAGATTTGATTGCCAAAAGCTCGTTTGGCTGGAGCGCGTGGTGTCAGTACGGCTTCTTTGAATGCAAAGAAAAGACCGCTGGTGAACACGATGAGACCTCTCCGCCCCATGAGAATTGTGCATGTATTCAATGGTCATTTGCTGCCCGTCAGTGATCATGGCCATTGTCTCTCTGAAAGTTGTTTCCGTGTGATGGATTGTCAGAAATACGCCCTTCGACATCGTCTTGCCACTGGAAAGATCCCATTTTTTTTCGTTAGTTTTCCAGAGCCTGGTCACGGAAATTGACCGCGTCTTCATTGTTCCGTCATGATAGATTGTGCATTTCAGCAAGCGAATTGATGAACTATACGGATAAGGTACTTCGAAATGGATTCTATTGAATCACAGACATCAAGCAGCTTAAGTGTAAATCGACGTGAATTTTTGGAAGGGCTGTCGATCGGTGCGATAGCGACGACGGGATTAGCCAATGCCGGTGCATTGACGTCTGGTAATGAAGTTCATGCAGCTGAGAATCAGCCGCCATTGAACGCTGATGCCGCTTCCACGCCAAAAACCAGGATTCTCGTGGGTGCTCCCGTTCTGCAGTGTCCGGCAGTTGACGGAATGAGTGTCGTATGGCAAGTCTCCGGGAATGCGACCGGCTGGGTCGAGTATGGGACGACGAAAGAGCTTGGCCAGGTCGTGAGACCGGGAGGGTATGGCCTCAACTCAATGGATTCTCCCGTGCTTTCTGCCCGGTTGGAAGGTTTGCCTACAGCCGCCACGATTTACTATCGGGTAGCCGCTGCTCCGATTGATTTTCAGAATGCCTATAAGATCCTTCGAGGTGAGACAGAATACAGTGAGATTTACGAGTTTCGTTTACCCGATCCCGATGCGAAGAACTTCCGCTGGTGTGTGATCAACGATACGCACGAGGTCGATCAGACCTTGAACGCCACGCTCGGTAAAGTCGATGAACTGCAGCCCGAGCTGATGGTCTGGAATGGGGACATTTTCAATGATATTCGCTCGGAGAAACAGCTTGTTCAGCAGACGTTGCAGCCGGCGGGCCGAGCCTATGCGACGACCCGGCCTGTGATGTTCGTGAGTGGCAATCATGATGTGCGGGGTGTGCTGGCCCGCCGCCTGGAAGAATGCATGCTTTCGCGGCCAGAGAGCAGTCCCCTGGGGCGATGTTTTGCACTTCGATGCGGGCCAGTGGCTTTAATTGGTCTCGATACTGGTGAGGATAAACCTGACAATCATCCAGTGTATGCCGGGTTAGCGCAATTCGAACCTTATCGGGAAGCTCAGGGGGCATGGCTGGCCAAAGTGCTCACTCAGCCAGAGATTGCGAGTGCGCCTTATCTGGTGGTTCATTGTCATATCCCGCTGTTCGGAAATCGGCGTAAAGATGCCGTGGAAGGTCAAATGGAGTTCGCCCGATTCTGCGAGCAAGGGCAGAAGTTCTGGTTGCCGCATTTGGAGAAAGCCAAAGCCCAACTGGTGATCAGCGGGCATACTCACAAGCATCGATTCATGCCGGCTGAGAATGGTCAGGCGATGGCACAGCTCATTGGAGGTTCACCCAATCTACCGTTAGCCACAGTGATTCTCGGGGAAGCCACATCCGAACGCCTGCAGGTGACCGCTCTGCAGATGGATGGGCAGACTCTGGGAACATGGACTTTCCCACCCAGAAATCCTGCGTGAAAGCTCTTATCTGGTCGAATGGATCTTCGCTGGTGATGCTGCCCAGCGAAGATCTTTCGACAGATGCCTTAAAGTATGCTTCAGAATTTCTGCAGCAGCAGGAGCAGCGACCTTGCCACCAAAGGCTTCACCACCCACACTGGCTTCGTTGACGACCACGAGGACAATGGCACGAGGCTTGTCGATGGGTGCCCCACAAATGAAGGAACTCACGTACTTGCCGTGAGAATAGCCACCAGAGGTTAGTAGAACCTGCGCTGTCCCGGTCTTTCCAAATACTTCGTAGTCGTCCAGTTGAGCTTTTTTGCCAGTCCCACGAGTGACCACTTCGCGCAGTGGTTCACTGATCATCCATTGAGAGACATCGCTGGAAATCACTTGCTGAGAGACCTGAGTTCGGCTGTCGCGCGGTGCCTTGATGATTGTCGGGCTGCGCCACACACCGCCATTGGCAATGGCAGCGTGGGCTGCGATCATCTGCAGAGGAGTCGCCGCCAGTTCGTGACCCATCGGAATGGAGCCTGTCGAGTAACTGTTCCACTGAGACAGCGGTCGCAACAGCCCGGGTAATTCGCCGGTTAACTCAATGCCTGTACGGCGTCCAATCCCAAATCGTTGTGCACCCTCAAAAAGCTCTGCATTTCCCAGCAGTTCACCAACTTTGGCCATGCCGATATTACTGGATTTCACGAGCACATCTGTCAGGCTCAACGAGCCATAGGCATGGGTATCATGCAAGACTCGTCGTCCCATCCGGTACTGACCACGCTCGCAGTCGAAGACCTGGTCTTTTTGAATCAGACCCGCTTCGAGGCCATAAGCCACAATTAAAGGTTTGAACGTCGATCCAGGTTCGTAGATATCGGCAATAGCCCGGTTCTTCCACGAATCACTGCTCGCCAGCTCGGGTTGATTGGGGTCAAAAGTAGGTCGGGAAGCCATCGACAGGATTTCGCCTGTGTGGGGATCCATGGCGATCGCGCAGACACTGCTGGGTTGCCACTGAGTCATGACCTCATCCAGAACACGTTCGGTCTGGAGCTGGATGACAGTATCAATCGTGAGGGTGACAGATTCGCCCGGACTCATCGGCAAGGTCGAGTCGATTTCAAGCACTCTTCCCCGGGCATCTCTCAATAAGGTCTCGTAACCAGGTTGACCGGCCAGAATCGATTCCTGAGATTCCTCGATGCCACCCTGTCCTAGCCCGTCGATGTTCCGTAAACCCAGCACATGAGCTGCGATCTGCCCTTGGGGATAGACCCGGCGATATTCTTCGCGGAATCCCCATTGATCGCGAGGTAACTTCAATTCGCGGATCGATATGACTTCGCTGGGGTCTAGCCGTCGTTTAATCCAGAGAAACTGAGACTTCGACGAGTTCCGGATTTTTTGAGAGAGCTTTTGTGGATCGAGCTGGAGAACACTCGCGACTTTTGTTGCGAACGACTCGGGTTCATCAATCAGGCTGGGAACCAGAAAAAAACTTTGTGTGGTGACAGTTGTCGCAAGAATCCGCCCCGAAGAATCAAGAATATCCCCTGGTCTGGCTGGTACTGTCTGTCGAAAGATGCGCTGTCCCGAGGCTGTTCGTGAAAAATCATCCTGCTCAAGAACCTGGAGCTGGATCAACCGGCCGGCCAAAACCACACTCACGACCAGAGCACCCAGGCTGGCAATCAACATCCGCTGCTCCATCGAACGAGACGTGAGCCACGGATAGGATGCTGCTGGGTTGACTGAATCCCTCGGGGAAGTCAGCGGCTCAGTGGTGAGTTCCATCGCTTGCCGCATACGGCTCGATGTGCAGCCTTTCCAGATCCATCTCGCCATGGAGCCAGCGGTGAGAATGAATCGGTTTCCCGCAAGTTTTGGGCCGCTTACCTTCCAGAATCTCAAGGGAAAATTGAGCCATTCCCAGTGTTCGGGAGTTGGTTGAGATTGAAGAGATCCGGTCGAACTGAGGGTTTGAGAAGATGGTTCCGAGTCGCTGTTTTCGTACTTGGGAAACCACCGCTGAATGATGGCCCGGCGCAGGGTTTGAACGAGTGGTAATTGCGAGCAGCGGTCAGATAACTGGCGAATGAAGGACCAGAGTTCGCTGCATCGATGGGTCGCGTGGAACAGCCAATTCTGGCAGGTGTTCCTGATGCGAGCGATCAACGAAGAGAAGCTCATGAGACGATTGCTTTCGAGAGACCACTCATCCGATCAGTACTGGAGAGGTGGAGTGAAACCCGGAGTTCTTATCGCCTGATCGGCGTTTTCTCCTGACGGGAAAGATCCGCCACAGTACGTTTTGGCCGTTCATTTTTTTTTCGCGAATCGTCGCCATAGCCTGGCCGGATCGCCATCAGTTCGCCACGTTCGAGTTTTGGCAACAGATGGACTGGAGAGCTCGCGGCATGCACTTCCAGACGTAGCTGAACCAGTTGCTCTTGAGCGACATCAATCCGGTAGCTTTGGCGAATAATCTGTCTTTTGAGAGACAGTACTTCTGATTCCAGCGAGGTTCCATAAAGCGAAATCGCTACGACAATCAGTACTGCGACCCCGAATCGAAAAAACATGGCCACCTGATCCCATGCAGCTTGGGTGTGCCTGCAAACTTCGCGGTATCAATTGCCGGTAGTCGATGGACTCACGAGCAACCCGCATCGCTCAGTTTCGGGTGCCCGGCGACGTGTTCATCACCTGAACCTGGCTGGCATCGGGTGGAAGTCGCAAAATTGTGCCGACGGCAATGGTATTTCCGTCTTGAAGCTTGTCTCGGTTGAGTTCGAGAATCTGGATCCAGCGGGATGAGCGGCCCAGATGTGCTCTGGCAATGCCGCTCATCGTGTCCTGATCGCTGACTTTGTACATAGGAACACCTGCCGGGTCGATGAAGAAACCACTGGCAGGTGCTTCATTCGTTCCTTCTGGTGGAGCACTGTTACGTGCGGCTTCACTGACTTCGCGAGAGGTCGAGAATCCATATTTCTGCTCAAGAAATTCCACCGGAGGAATCTCGATAGTCGTTCCGGGTTTCATAGCTTCGGGACGAGGAACCGCCTTTGCATTATGAGAGGCAAGAGCATTGAAGTAGCGTCCGCTGCCATAGACCTTTCGCGAAATACTCCAGAAGTTATCACTGGGTTCGACGGTATAGCGTTGGCTGGGAGGGATTGCAGAACCTGGATCAAGGCTCAAATTCACTGAGTTCTGAGTATTGGGTGCGGGTATCGAAAGCTGATCTGGAAACGGTGGCTCCTGCTGAACTGGCTTGTTGTCTGCCATCGGCAATGCAGCAGCGGCAGGTTGTCTCAGACCACCCGTCGAAGCGGCAGGCGTTTCAAAACTGAAAGCATCGAGATCATTCGCAGGAGAGTTGTTCACTGGCAGTGAGGGGATGCTTGATGCAGGTTTCTCAACCGGCTTTGGTGTGGGTGTTGTAGTATTGCCGCCAAAGGGATCGCTATCGAGATCGAGTGGCAATGCCGGCTTGGCTGGCTCCTTCTGAGAAGTAGGATTATCGAACCCAAATTCGTCGATGACTGCCGGAGATGGAGTTTTCGCTTTAGCGGAAGGTTGCTCGAGTTCTGCAAATCCAAGTTCTGGTACAGCCCGGGATGTCTCTTGAGTTGTTGGCTGTGCAGGCTCATTCACAGGAAAGCTGGTGGCAGATCGCTTGGGTTCCACCTGGACAGGCAGCTCAAGGGATTCGACCACATTTGCCTGGCTATCCGCTGCAAGACTGGCATCGTTCGCAGGGATCTCGACGGGCATGGAAAAAGGATCATCCTGAGGCACCGACGGCTGATTTTTTGAGGGAGCTAAAGACCGTTCGTTACCACGAGAGGTCGTCTTTGCAGCGGGTGCGGATGGCTTTTCGATTTCAACAGCCGGAGATTCGAGGGCAAATGGATCTTCATTTGCCGATGAATTCCTGGTCATCTTTTGCGAAGACGTTGCGGTGTTCTGGATGGGCTCAAGATTGCCAGCAGGTAAAGTCAATTCTGCATCACGAGAAGAAGCGATTGCTGCAGGTGATGTTTTTGTGGGCTTTGAGTCTTCAAGACCGCCTGCGAAGGGGTCGATCTCGAGGGGCTTTGAGGTGTTTCCACTTGCTGTGGTTGCGGGAGGTGCTGTCGCGTTATCCGGTAACTTTGATCCCGCAGGCTGATTGGCTGGCAAACCCAGGTCTGCGAAAGGATCAGCATCGACAGCTGTCGATTTCGGCGTGGAAGCAGCCACTGCAGCAGGAGGTGTTTCTGCTGGAAACGCCATACCATCAAGGTCTGTCGGCAAGCTCGGGAGACTTCTTGCAGGCGACTTCGAGTTAGCCACTGGAGAAGCGACAGGATCGTTTTTGAGATCGAGCAGTTCATTCTCGAGGCTCGATGGAAGCGTCGTGGCTGGCTTGCTCTCAGTACTGGATGACGAAGATGCTGCGTTGCTGGAAGCGAGCTGAATTTCAGCTTTGATATCGTCAGCACTGATTTCTGTCGCAGCGAGATCTGTTGAGGCACCTTCTGTGGCCTGCGCGACAGTGATTTGTGGGTGTTGCAGCCGTTTGTAAAGCAGCAAGCCAAAGCCGCAGGCCAGCACAACCACCAGCACCAGTCCGACTTTGGTTTCTCGGGCCATGTCATCATCCCTGACAAAAAGTGAACGCGAACGACCGCTCGTCCTCCTGACGAGTTCGCCATTTGTCTACGCTTCCGAATAACGGGTCAAGATCAATGCACAATTCCATGCATCTTCGAAGCCTGCGGCTCAGATTTTGCTGGCGATTTTCAAGAAGGGATTGCTCCTGAAAACCTGGCTCCCTATTGTGCCTGTAGAGCTTTGATTTCGTATGAATTACAAATCCCGGGTGCCTTTCGAGTCAATCAGCTCTCAGGCATTAGAAGCAAGTGATCCCCATGTCGAGTGCCGTGCCACCTGTGCCATCTCCAGGAATGGGTCATTCCTTCCCGTTTCGGTTAATCAGTGACCCTGCCTTCAATAAAGGAACCGCGTTCAGCATCGAGGAACGCGATCGTTACGGGCTGCATGGCCTGCTCCCTCCGCATATCGAGAGTCTCGACGAACAGGTCCAGCGGGCGTACGAGGCCTATCAGCGGAAAGATGACGATCTCGAACGGCATGTTTATCTTCGGGCACTGCAGGATACGAACGAGGTTTTATTTTACAGGTTGTTGCTGGAGCACATTGAGGAGATGCTCCCGATGGTTTACACACCTGTTGTCGGTCAGGCCTGCCAGCTCTTCAGCCATATCTATCGCCGGCCGAGAGGATTGTTTATTTCTTATCCGATGCGAGACTCGATTGGCTCGCTCCTCCGCAGCAGGCCGTACCCTGATGTGGATGTCATTGTGGTGACGGATGGAGAAAGAATTCTCGGGATTGGTGATCAAGGGGCGGGCGGGCTGGGGATTCCGATTGGAAAACTTTCACTTTACACGCTGATTGGCGGGATTCGCCCTGAGCGGACATTGCCCATCGTGCTCGATGTGGGCACCAATAATCCCGAGCGAATCAAAGATCCCGAGTACATTGGTTGGCGACACGAGCGAATCTCGGGGCAGGCCTATTTCGATTTCATTGATCAGTTCGTCAAGGCCGTTCAACAGGAGTTGCCGCAGGTTTGCCTGCAATGGGAAGACTTTGCAACCCCGCATGCCAGACCCATCCTTGAGCGCTATACGAATCAACTGCTGACGTTCAATGACGATATCCAGGGAACAGCCGCTGTGGCTCTGGGAGCTGTGATGGGGGCTGTGGGCGTCACGGGAAAACCATTGCGGGAACAGCAGATCGTGTTTCTCGGTGCAGGTTCGGCAGCAGTGGGTGTGGCCGATTATCTGAGAGCGGCTTTAGTGCAGGACGGATTATCGGAAGCCGAAGCCCGACAGCATTTCTGGATGGTCGATAAAGACGGGCTATTGCACTCCGATCGGCATGACCTTTCACCCGAACAACAGGTTTATGCGCAGGCCTCCTCAAAGGTCGCCAATTGGCCAAAAACAGCCCATGGAGCCATCGGTCTGGCGGATGTGATTCAGCAGGTCAACGCCACGATTCTCATTGGTCTCTCCACCGTGGGTGGAGCGTTTACAGAACCGATCATTCGCGAAATGGCGGGCAAAGTCGATCGTCCCGTGATTCTACCACTCTCGAACCCCACATCGCGTTCTGAGGCTTGCCCGGAAGATTTGCTTCGTTGGACAAATGGACGGGCTCTGGTGGCGACGGGTTCACCCTATGCTCCAGTTGTGTGGGAAGGGCGGACAATACCCATTGCCCAGTGCAATAATGTCTTCATTTTCCCTGCGGTGGGTCTGGGAGTTGTGGCTTCCAAAGCCACACGAGTGACCGACGGGATGATGCTCGCTGCAGCGCGGGCACTGGGTGAGCATTCCCCTGCCCTGAAAGATCCTGCAGGCTCGCTCCTCCCGCCACTTTCCGAAGTTCGATCTGTCGCCCGTGCCATTGCCGAAGCCGTAGGATTAGAAGCACAACGGGCTGGCGTGGCCCCCGTAACAACTCGAACTGAGCTCGCCGCCAGAGTCCAGGCCAGTCAATGGCTGCCGGAATATGGGCCCATGGCGGGATGAGTTCGCCTGAGGAGTAAACCTACGGGTTCCCCGGCTCATCAAGAACGAAGTTCTGACATTTGATGAATCGCTGGAATGGACTTTCCAGTCGAAAAGAGATTACAACAGTGGTGGATCAATCACTGTTGATGTGTTGCGTGGGGAGATGCCTTGATGTGCCGACTGCCTCAATCGATGGTTCGCCAACTTGTCTTCGGTCTGTTTCTTCTACATGCATGTGGAGCATTCGTCATAAGCGATGCCCATGCAGGAGAGATTGTGGTAGATGATGGTTGGACGCGCATCAAGCTGGATGAGACATTCCGTGCAGAGGGGGTGGCGACCGGCGACTTCAATCATGATGGATTAATGGATGTCGCGGCTGGAGATTACTGGTATGCCGCCCCTGATTGGAAAAAGCACGAAGTTCGCCCTGTCGGTGAATACAAATGGAATGGCAGCTATAGCCAGTGCTTCGTGGAGTTCGCTTACGACATTAATCAAGACGGGTGGGAGGATCTGATCATCGTCGGGTTTCCCGGTGATCCTTTCTCGTGGTATGAGAATCCTCACAATCCGCAAGGCCACTGGAAAAAACACGAAATCTGGACGAGTGCCTGCAACGAAACGGTACTGTTCACAGACATTACAGGTGATGGCAAACCAGAACTTGTTCTGGGCTCACAACCCGAACGGCAAATGGGGTATCTCGAAATTCCTCCCGCCGACAAAATTCGCGAACGCTGGAAGTTTGTCCCTATCAGTGAACCTGGCGATCCCGCTCAGAACGGAACCTTCAAGTATTATCACGGCTTAGGTGCAGGTGACTTCAATGGTGACGGTCGAGCCGATGTACTCATCCCTCATGGCTGGTGGGAACAACCGGAAAAGCTCGATGGTTCTCTGTGGGTGTTTCATCCATGGAAGCTCGCTGAAAAGCCAGATGGTGCCCCCCTGCCCGCCGCCAATATCCATGTGATTGATCTGGATCTGGATGGTGATCATGACGTCATTATGAGTTCGGCACACAAGTATGGTGTCTGGTGGTTTGAGAACACCGGTGCCGGCAAAGAAATGGTCTTTCACAAGATCGACGACACAGTCTCACAGACGCATGCACTGCTGATGGTCGATCTCAAAGGCAATGGCAATCCTCATCTTGTGACTGGCAAACGCTTCTGGGCTCATAATGGTTCCGACCCTGGGGAAAAAGAACCAGTGGCCATGCTGACTTATGAGATTATCCGCGAAAAAGGCCAGCCTCCGAAATTCGTCCGGCGGGAAATCGGCCCAGGTCTGGATACTGGAATTGGCACACAATTCGAGATCCGTGACTTCAACGCCGACGGACAGTTGGATGTCATTCTCTCGAACAAAAAAGGGGTCAACGTCCTCTTGCAGAAACCCAAACTCTAATTTGCTAATCGATCGCTGAATGCGAGTTCAATCGAAACCGTCCTCAAACAGCAGCCACTCATGAGTGGCTGCCGTCTTTTTCTGAAGGACTATCCATCGACTTCATTGGATTAGTGTTTTCTTCCAGCAGAACCCGGTCATCTTTAAGCTCAACGCCACTCAGGCGGCGGGTCTGCGAAGCTGTTAACAGGTAAATCAGTGTGTCGGCAGCGGCAGGGAGCGGTAAGCCGTCTGGCCGGATGTTGGAAACGCAATTCCGCTGGGCATCGTTTCTTCCCGGGCGGGGCTCATAAACAAAGTAGGCCCCCAGGCTATCCGGTGATCCTAACCCCGGGCGTTCTCCAATCAGAGAGAGAATGAGCCGGGCATTCAGGCAGGAACCTACCTCATCCTGCAGGGCCACTCGTCCCTGATGAGCAATCACAATCGGTGAAATTCTCCAGCCGCGATCCTGGAATGGTGGCAACAGATTTTTTAAGAGTCCGACTGCATGACCTTGTGCTGCCACTGCCGAAAGTCCATCCGCCACGAGAATCGCCAGGTCAAAGGTATATCCGTCTGAGGGACGTGGGGTTGCTGTGCTGGCCAATTGTTGGAGTCGAATCGCATCATCAGGACGGAGTTTTCGACCTCGATCTGGCCTTTGCAGCATTTCGGTGCGATCATGGGCTTGCGAGGCCACAACGATCGTTTCCCAGCCCAGAGACTGCATTTCGTCACTGAGCCGTTGGCTATCGAGTTCGATATGAACAGCATCGCGAGCGCGGGCGTGTGCGAGGCTGAACGTCAGCCACTCACGCGTCGGCAGGCTCCCTCCGGCACGACCAAGAGCAATTCGTGCAGACGTCAGTTCCTGCCAAGAGGACCAGGCATCAGGCTGAGTTTCCGGTGAAACCATTGTGGCACTCGTTTAAGCAGGAGAAATCCCAAGTCTCAGATGCTGAGCCAGTCGATGCTGTAATGTCACCGGTGCCAGGCGTCCCGATTCATCCATGATCCCGATATCGATTAACCAGCGTTCAAACTCAGGGGCTGGCCTGAGTTTTAATGTCTGTCTCAAGTAATGGCTGTCGTGGAATGAGGTCGATTGGTAATTGAGCATGATGTCGTCAGCTCCGGGAACACCCATGATGTAGTTCACCCCCGCCATTCCCAGCATGGAAAGGAGTCCATCCATGTCATCCTGGTCGGCATCAGCATGGTTCGTATAACAGATATCGCACCCCATCGGGAGACCCAGCAGCTTGCCGCAAAAGTGATCTTCCAGGCTGGCCCGCAGGATTTGTTTGCCGTTGAAGAGATACTCCGGCCCAATGAACCCCACGACCGTGTTGACTAATAACGGCTGGTAGCGACGCGCGACAGCATAGGCGCGCGCTTCAAGAGTTTGCTGGTCAATTCCGTGGTGGGCACTTGCCGATAGACAAGAACCTTGTCCCGTCTCAAAGTACATGACGTTGTTGCCAATCGTCCCGCGGCGAAGCTCTCTGGCCATTTGCCAGGCTTCATCCAGGATGCTCAACGAGATTCCAAAGCTGCGATTGGCCTGTTCAGTTCCTGCAATCGATTGGAAGACGAGATCGACAGGAGCCCGCTGTTCCATCACCTGCATTGTGGTGGTGACGTGGGCGAGAACGCACGATTGCGTCGGAATGTCATGTGTTTCAATCAGGTCAGACAGGAGTTTGAGCAACTCTGTCGTTCGCGGTACGTTATCCGTCGCAGGATTAATTCCGATCACTGCGTCGCCACAGGCGTAGCATAAGCCATCGAGAATTGAGGCCGCGATTCCTCGCAGATCATCAGTGGGATGGTTAGGTTGTAAGCGGACGGAAAGCCTGCCGGGAAGTCCGATCGTATTGCGGAATTTTGTAACGACCTGGCATTTGCTGCCAACCAGCACCAGATCCTGATTACGCATCAGTTTGCTGACGGCTGCCGCCATTTCCGGAGTGATACCAGCAGCAATACTGGCGAGCACCTGGGGAGTGGTTTCGTACTTGAGCAACCATTCTCGAAACTCACCGACTGTGAGACTGCGAATCAGATCGAACGCCGCCGGATCATGAGCATCGATGATCAATCGAGAAACCTCATCAATCTCGGGATCGATGATTGACTCTTCCAGGAAGTCGGAGAGTCGAACATCAGCCAGTGCCGTACGGGCAGCAACGCGCTCTTCTTCCGAGCGGGCAGCAACACCTGCCAGTTCATCACCTGAGCGGCGAGCGGTGGCTTTGGCGAGTAATTCACCGAGACCTTCAAAGACCCAGGTCGTCGAACCCAGATGACTCCGCCAGATTCTCATAAAGACTCATTTCATCGGCATGGTATTGGCTGACACAGAATTGGTTAATCATTGACTCGCAGTTCGCAGACGCCTGGTTCTCCAGGACCTGGATTATGGAATTCCGGGGTGATTTGTGATGGATTTTGCACGATGACAAGTCTGGGGCGAATGATCAACAGGTAGTAACTTGTCGCCAGCAGCAGACAAATCAGAAAATGCAGGCTCAACGAGGCTTTCCAGTTACCCAGATTCAGGTTTTGCCACAACATGGCGATCAGCAGCACGATCGATAGCCATTGAGCTAGCCGGGGCATAAAAGGATAACATGGCACCCGATAAGGACGTGTCAGATGCGGCTCCTTCCGGCGGAGTTGCACCAGAGCCTCCATGGAGAGAATGTAGAGCAGTGCTGCTCCCATAGCAGAGATAGTGATCATGCCTGCTGTATCAAAGAACAAAACAGCCAGCGTTCCCAGTCCCCAATTGACAAGCAGTGAGATCCACGGGGCGTGAGTTCGCGGCTGAATGGCTGCCAGTCGTGAGGGGAGATATCCCGCGCGACCCATCTCAAAAATGGATCGTCCTGCAGCGAAGATAATCCCGTTCAAACTGCATATCAGCCCCAGGCCACCAATCCCGATGAGAACTTGATACAACGGATGAGCGCTGGGCATGATCTGGCCCAAAGCCAGGGGGAGTGGGCTGTCTGACATCTTGCCGGGTTCGGCGATCATCAGGGAGCTTTCAACAACAGAAACCTGCTCTGGCTGATAGACCACACGTTCCCAACCACCGACACCGACGGCACAAATCAGCACTCCACCAGCGAGAAACACCAGTGTGGCCAAGGCGGTACCAAAGCCAATCAGTACGTTTCGCTGAGGGTTTTTGGTTTCTTCGGCGGCGTTTGCAACTCCTTCAATTGCCAGATAAAACCAGACGGCAAATGGTAAGGCAGCGATGACTCCCGTCCAGCCGCTGGGCCAGGCATTCGCCAGCAGATGCTCTGCACGGACATGTGGTGCAGTCACTCCCATAAACAGTAGCAACTCTGCGACAGCCAGAATCGTCACTACCAGTTCAAAGAGAGCGGCTTGCTTCACACCCGCCAGATTGAGCAGCGTGAACACGGAGAGTGCTCCGACAGCGACCAGCTTCGGATCAATGCCTGGCCAGTTGGTAACCGCATACGCCCCGAGTGCCATTGCGATCGCTGGTGGGGCAAAAACAAACTCAATCAGTTGGGCAATTCCTGTGAGGAAGCCGCCATAAGGCCCCAGCCCGCGGAGTGCATAGACAAAACCACCGCCCGCCTTCGGTAAGGCACAAGCGAGTTCGGCGTAGCTGAAGACGAATGCGATGTAGAGGATGGTGACGAGCACGAAGGCGACCAGTAAGCCGCCGGTGCCACCAGCGGGCAAA
>JAIXUU010000346.1 GCA_027483405.1 Planctomyces sp.
AAATGCCACCAATGGGCACTTGCTACTTGATGGCTTCCGCGTCTGCTTCGGTCAGGGTGACCTGGCCGGCGATGATTTGCGGGGCCAGCTTTTCGGCGACCGGCGCGATGACGCTGAAATGTGTGTGCTTGGGGATCTTCAGGAAGCGGATTTGCGGGTTTTTGTTCTTCTTTTGCATCGAGCGGATCGTACTCCAGTTTCCGCCGGTATCACCTTCAATCACATACATGGGGGATTGAATCGAATCGAGCCAGAATGATGGAGAGCGGACAACGACTTCCGTCCGGTTGGAAGTGTCGCCGTAGACATATTCTCCATCGTATTGATTGGCGAACGCGACCGGCCCCAGGGCGAAAATTGCTCGATAGCGATTACTGGCCGCCCCCACCAGCATGACCAGAGTGCCGCCAGTGCTGTGTCCGCCCAGATAGATCTGCTGCGGGTCCACATAGGGGAGCTTCGCCAGGTGATCGGTGGCCGCGAGGATGTCATCGACTTCGCCCAGGAAGCCTTCGCGCACGCCGGGATTGTCATTGCCGCCGCGAAGCGAAGGGAACATCATGACGATCCCTGCTTTGCGAAAAGCGCTCGCCGATTGGTCGAAGTCACGAATGGCGGGCGACCAGACATCGCCAATCTCGTTAGAGTCTCCACCTGTAATCCAGATGATTGCCGGATGCTGCTTTCCATCACGGGGATCCTTGGTGACATACGCCGCCAGTTTTCCCACGGGGCTGGTATAGCGAATCAACTGAAATGGTGAAGACTTGGGCGGGATTTCCGGCGGGCCAGAGCGAGCGATTTCGGAGACGATCTTTGTCTGGAGTTTCTTCCGTGCTTCGTTAAATTTGTTCGTCGAAGCTTCGCGAGAAGCTGTCACAGCGGCAGGTGAGCCAGCGGCCTCCGGCGGGTTGACAGCGGGAGGCGGTGCCGGAGTCATGACGACTGCCTCGCTGGCGGCCGATGACTCCGGGCGGGCTGCTTGAGATTGTGGCTGAGAATCACTTGTGGGGAGTGGATCACTGGTGGGCGGTGAATCCTGCGTCGCCAGGGGAGGCGCACTCGCCGGCTCTTGAGGCTGTGTGACCTGCAGTTTCTGTTCAGAAGCCGATCCATCAGCACCTGCCGGGTTTTTGCCTGCCTGAGAAGAACATCCCGGAACGATGCACAGGAACGCCAACAAGAGAACGACAAAACGGCCAGACATAACACCCCTTTGCAGATTCATCGATTAAACGCCCCAGCCAAAAACAAATGCATAAGTCTACAGTAGCCTGGCCGTGGTATGCTGAAAAGAGGTCGAGCGTAGATAAGCTCAGTTAATGATTTCTTTTGGGGTGGCAGTGCCAAATGGAGTTTTCCAGAACTCAAGGGCATCCGTTGTGAAACTCTCAGCCGCTTCTTTCCGAGGCATACACGTTTCCTGGCGACAGGCAGACTGCGCTCTTAGGAGATAACTCATGAAACCACAGACAAGGGATTGGCTGACAACTGCGACAGCAATTATCTGCGTGTTGATCATCATCACGCAAACAGGGTGTGGAAAGAAAACCCTCCAAGCGAACCCAGCCATGGCTCAGGAAACCATCTTTCTTTATCCGAAGGAATTAGCTGTTCCGCCCGATATCCCTTCGATCAGCGTGAGATCTGATTTTGACAAGGATGGTCAGACAAAACGACAGTTTCTTCGTCTCGGAAGAGCCGACTGGTACGAAGGACATTTTTATGGCTGGCGAGCCGCGTTGGAAGAAAGGCTGGCTGGAAACGATGAACAAGTCATTTTTCACTCGGATCAATCCAATGGAGTGATATACGAGTTTTATGAACGGGGCTTTCATGATGCGGCGGCTGAATTTGAAAACCAATGGAAGTCTGCCATCCGATCCGGCATGTCTCATGACACACTGATTTCATACGCTCGAAAGGCGATCGCCGAACTGGAAACCGATCGAGACAGCAGGTTTACCCTGGAGATCAACAAAATTAGGATATCTGCCGAGGAAGAGTAGCAATTTCATTTGCTAATTCACTTCTCCACGAGATTGGCAGAATCCTGTTAATTCAGTTTCGTCCAACATCTTGTTTTCATGTCGAGTTGGTGGCGGTGTGGATTGAGGTTGTATTCGTAGCCACCGTGAGGGGTGACTTCGATGTATTGACCGCCTTGAATCAAGATCGCATCCTGAGAGGCGTTGAGTTTTGCAGAGTGTTTCCAGATCCAACCGGGATTCTCGCCTGTGGTCTCCACTTTTTCGATTTCCCAGGAATCCAGTGTCAGGCGGTAGACTGGCGTGATCGATCCGTTTCGCTGCTCCCGGTAACCTATACAGCCAATGATATAGATGTGATTACCGACGAGTGTGGCTGAGGCGGAATCTGTGGGTGGGAATATCTCACGGGGATACCCCCAGATCTGGAAATTTCCTTTGCCATCAAAGACCGTGATATCATTGTAGATATAGAAGTCGGGGTCGTAATAATCGTCATGTTCACCGGCAATGCGGACAAAGCGGCCGTCAGGGAGTGAAACTATCGGAGCACCGTGACGATCGTAGGTCCAGATTTTTCGTGAGTAATCCCGCTCGGCTTCGCCTGCAAAATGCCGATATCCCTGATAGGCATTCACGCCCGTGCGAACCATCTCTCGCCAGAAAGGGACCTCCATTAGTTCCGGGTTGGTCAGACCATTACGCGGTTCCATTTGTGCTTGAAACTCTTCTTGCGTGAGCGTTAATTGAAATGTGGCATCAGGTCTTAAGCCTAGGTATTCGCGCTTGAATTTTTCATCCGCCTGATTCAGGTCATGTCCCGCATCGACTAGTTGCCTGACCGCTTCGATGCTCCAGGCGTTGGAGATGACTGGCTTTCTTCCTGGAGGCGTTTGTTCGGAATGCATTTTCAGCGAAGACTGCAGGAGGGCATTCTGAGTCGCTTCGGCTTTTAAGAGGAGGTCGATGCCGGGTAAGAAATTCTGTTCCACAGCCACGTGGAGAGCCGTCTGGCTGAAGCGATTGATGCCAGTGAAATCTGCTCCACGCTCCAGCAAGAACTGGACCTTCTCTGGATCCCCTCTCCGGACGGCATGCATCAGGAGTGTATTGCCGTCCGGATCAGTGCTGTTAATAGAGATTTCTGGTGTCAGCTTTTGACGAAACTCTGTGATGGTTCCGTAATAGATGGTCGTCAGCAAGCTGGTCAGTGAGTTGTGATCCATAGTCAATTCATTGTCGGGCAATTTGCCCATGAATTAAACACTATCAATCGCTACGGCAGCCGGCCGTCGATGATGTTTTTGGGCTGCGGGACGGGGAGGCTGCGGAAGAAGAGTTCTCGCTCGGCGGCACACAAGTGAATGTGGTCATCCACATGGCTGGCGCCGTGTACGACGACGAACTGCTTGGGCCCGGGGGCCGCTTCAAAGAGCTTCTCTCCCAGTGCCA
>JAIXUU010000151.1 GCA_027483405.1 Planctomyces sp.
ATGGTGCCGTCGTCTATTGCCGTGAACAGCTGCTTGTTGTCCGAAGTGATCTCCATCCCCCAGACCGGGCCGGCATTGTTGGTGTAGACCCGCACTGGTTTGGTGCGTGGTACTGACTCCATCGGACTTCCGGAACCATCCAGCCCACCGATCGATGCCGAATTGGCACCCTGGGAATTGGGTGAGGCGCCCGCGGGATTGGGAGCCGTCAGGCCCAGTTGCCACCAGTAAAAGCTGACTGCCGAAAGTGTGAGGATCATGCCTCCCAAGATGCCGCCAGCCAGTGCGAGCAGACGATTGCGGGCGTGCCGCTTTTCGGCCTGTCGGCAGGTGAGCGACGTTTCATGGAAGGCATCGCCAGCGACTGTCGGGAGCTGTAACGGCGAAAGGTGCTCCAGTTGCTGATACTTCGACGCGAGGATGTGAGCCACTTCAGCGGCTGAACTGTAGCGATCGTTTCGATTTCTCTTGAGCAGATTGCTGATAATCTCGACCAGCCAGGTAGGAATCTCCGGGTTGAGCTGGCTGATGGGCCGGGCGTTTTCTTCGGTGATTTTGCGCAGGATGGCCAGTGGTGTCGTTCCGGAAAAAGGAGGGACACCGGTGGCCATTTCGTACATCACTGCACCCAGGCTGAAGAGATCCGACCGTTCGTCGATTTCCTCGCCTAAGGCCTGTTCGGGCGCCATGTAAAGTGGTGTGCCAGTGACGAAGCCGGTCTGCGTGAGTTTGACATCTTCGACACAGCGGGCGAGGCCGAAGTCTGTCAGCTTCACGCGTCCACTGGGCCCTTCCAGCAGAATATTTGCGGGTTTAACATCGCGATGAATCAAACCTTCGGCATGAGCCGCTGCCAGACCGGCGGCAACCTGCATCCCGATCCTGACGATTTCGCGGACAGGGAGTTTATGTTCGCTGGCAATTCGCGCTTCAAGCGTGGTTCCTTGAACCAGTTGCATCACCAGAAACGGCAGGTCGCCATTGTCCGATTTTTCGACATGATGCAACGAAACCACATGCTCGTGAGTAATGGCGGCGGCGGCTCGAGCTTCCCGGCAGAAGCGAAGTCTGGCGGTCTCGTTGGAGGCGAGTTCCGGATCAAGCACTTTGATCGCGACGGCGCGCTGGAGATGCGTATCAAACGCTTCCAGCACCACACCCATACCGCCACGGCCAATCACGCGGGAAATATCAAAGTGAGAGAGCCGCCCCAGATAGGCGGGGTCTTCGGGAGGAGATAGAAAGTCGAGCTTCAAATCTCCCCGGCTGGGATGAGAAAAGTTCGAGGGCTTTCCACCCGATCCCGAAGTGGGGGCCGCACTGTCTTTCCCCAGGCCCGATAAAGAACTGGGGAGTGGGCTCAGTTCTGGAACAAAGGTCTCCGCGAGATCGACTTCGACCTCGCGTAAAGCGGGCCAATAGGCTGAACCCGATTCGGGAACAGTCTGATCGACATGCTGGCACAGCTGGCCCATCTTTCGACCGAGTGCGCAATCGCCAGTCGCCAGTCGTTCCAAGGCCTGCTGGCAAGCCGTGCAATGATCGAGATGGCAGATACAGACCTGCTGCTGCTGCGAATCGAGCGTCCCGAGCATGATTTGCTTGAGCACTTCGACCGAAGGACATGGCGAATCACAGATCTGCCGGGCTTCGGTCGTCGATGAATTCGTTGTCAGATCAATATCTGACGAACTCTTTCCGGTCGAATGCTCTGCAGGAAAAGGGGCGGGCTGTGATGGCATGACTACTGATCCTCTTCATCGATCAACCGCTGAACCTGCTCTTTCAGACGGGCAAGAACCCGGCTTTTGGCAACATAGACAGCACCACTGGACATTCCCAACCGCTCACCCACATCCGTCGCCGATTCTCCGTTAACGGCTGTCCCCCAGAAGGCTTCCCAGGTGTTGGGTTGGAACTCTCCTTTGATGCGTTCAATCGCAATGCCAGCCAGCCTGCGGCGATACTCATCTTCCCAGGACTCTTCGAGGCTGTTGTCGTCGGAAGGGGTGGCTTGCAGCAACTCATGAGCCGCCGTGTCACCAGCCGCCCGCGGCTTGTTTTTCCGCGAAGAGAGCAGGTTAAAAATCTTGTTCCTGGCAATAGTAAATAGCCACCCTCGGAAGCTTCCTTTCGCGCTATCGTAGTCGAGACGACCGATTGCGTTAGAAACTGACCTGAGCGTGTCCTGCATCACATCGGCGGCGTCAGCATCCTGAAGTCCACGTCCGCGAGCAAAGCGATAGATGACAGGGCCGTACAGTTCTGCAAACTGCTGCCATGCCGAGTGGTCTGCCGTATCCCTCAGGCGGAGCAGCAGGCTGACTCGTGTAATCGGTGAATTCTGAAGCACCCGGTCCATCCTTCAGAGATGTCGGCAAGTTCGACTCAGATCGAGTCGCCACCGCCAGTGCAGAAAATTCTATTGGTTTTCGGGGCAAGAATCGATGCTTCTCTCTGAGAAAGCAGACAGCTTGAGAGAAATTTAAGGCCGATCAAAAGTGATAAATGCTGTTGACAGTCGGTCTGAATGACCCACCACACGAGGCCTGACGACCTCAGAGCGAGCCAGCATGCGCTTGAATGTCGTCTGTGAATCTCTGGAATATGTCTGTTCATGTGCTCGGAGATCGTGAATATCTGCTATAGGCTTTACCAGCGCAGATTCATCCTCAACATACAGTCAAGACGCTTCGTCAGAAACGATCAGCCTCCTATGACCTGGGGGCAAACGAGGACGTTTGACCCCAGCCACCCGGCTGCACGCCCCATACGTGCGAGTTCCCCTCATCCCGGCCTTCTCCCGTCGGAACGGGAGAAGGAGCCAAGAACCCCAGCCACGCAGTCGCGAAGGGCATGAAGTGCATGACGGGTGGAGAAAGCTGAGACGTGTTGGGCGGGCTCGTGGGTGCCTGTCTTTCTGGATTGAGTCCAAAGGGTGAGGTAAACCTAATCGGCAGGCGGGAGCCTGCCCTAAGCTGATTTATCCCG
>JAIXUU010000189.1 GCA_027483405.1 Planctomyces sp.
CATGGAGTTCTTACGGAATGCACCATTTTCCAATTAGAATTCTCAACTTTTCGTGCCATGCCTCCTGTCCGTTACACACAACTTTTCACTGACCCATGGGTGGCACGACCCTGAAGGCTTTGCGGAAGGGCGTGGTATTTACACTTTTCTACTTCATGTTTTCATATTGTCGGGTCGCAGGGGTCGAATGTCTTCATTCGCCCCCTGGTCAATCGGCGCAACCAGCGCCCATGCATCCAGAACCAGCCTTCATGACTTTCGAGCACGTTCGACTGAATTCATCAAAGTCTAATGACCTTCGGGTAAACAAAGACGTTCGACCCCAGTCGCTCATCAAAAAACTTTCGGCAAAGTTGTGTGTTATAGATAGCAGCTCTGGGTAAGCATGTTTTCACAACCAACAACGCGCTGTCACCCTCTGGGAAACGTATCAGTTGGCGAGCGCTCCCCGCTCGTCACACGAAATCCGCCGGTTACTCAATTGCCGTTGACCGGGAATCACACCATTTGTTGCTTCATCACCGGTAAAAATCATAAATTCAACCGGGCAGCTCCTGCTGGAGATCGCTCTTGAAACTGCATCTTATATGATGTAGTATGCAAGCTGGGGAACGCTCATGAAAGACACGCAACCATTATTTGAAAAGCTTGAAGCTCGCCGTCGTGAACTGGGAATCAGCCAGGCGGTGCTGGCTGAACGATCTGGCGTGTCGTTGCCCACCGTTCACCGCATTCTCTCGGGGCACGGTTCGCGCGCCAGTATCGAGAATATCCTCGCCGTGACACAGATTCTGGGGATGGACCTCGACGTCGTTCCTCGCCTCGATTCGGCAGCAATCCTGGAGCAGCAGGCCCGTCAAAAGGCCGAGAAACTGGTCCGGATGGTTCAGGGAACATCCGCGTTGGAGGGGCAGGGAGTCTCGGCTGGCCACATCGCAAAAATGATCACGAAAACCATTCAAGAACTGCTTTCCGGTTCGCGACGTCGACTGTGGGCCGAGTGATCGTGTCCTGGAAATCCATTCCTGGTGAAACGCCGATCGATGTTTCCGGCCTGAAAATGTCTGGTATCTCCCATCGAGCCCAGCTTTCCGTGGCCGAAGCGGAAAACATCCGCAAGGCGATTATTAAACATCTCGGCGGCCCACTGTCACGCCGCACCGCCAAGTTCGACCTCTCATGGATGCTGAATCTGCATCGTGAGATGTTCGGCGACGTCTGGACGTGGGCAGGAAAAACGCGTACGACCAATTTGAACCTGGGTGTACCCTGGCTTCAAATCCAGGACAGGATGCAGAATCTCTGCGACGACCTCATTTTCTGGCAGAAGAACCGGCCTGACTTTGTCGAACAGGCAGCGCATCTGCATCACCGAGCCGTCCAGATTCACCCTTTTCTCAACGGCAACGGCCGCTGGTCGCGCCTGCTCGCCAATATCTGGTTGAAACTGAATCATCAACCGCTCACAGAATGGCCAGAGGAGACCATCGGCAATACCAGCATCATTCGCGAAGAATATCTGGCGGCCATCCGTGAAGCAGACTCTGGCAATTACACTCCACTCATGGAGTTGCATCAAAGGTATGCATCCACCCGCTCATAACTACTTGCCGCCCGTTAGCGTGGATCGTCAGGAAAAGAACAGCCATTGTCGTAGTGGCAATGGCTTTCCGTCACATCGTTGGGCAGGAAGTCATATTCATGATAACACGGGCGAACAACACGGCTGAGGCACGCCGGGCCAGTGATGTTCGACTGCAACCGTGGCGATCATCCGGCGCTGCCTCCAGCCGCTCGTTCTGCATGTCTTTTGGCCTGATGCTCAAACAACTCTTTCGTCTGAGTCATCTTCTCTGGCAATCTCCCAATGACCTGCTGTAGCTCGGAAACGATCTGGATGATCCGACTCTTCTGGTCGGGGGTCCCGTGATCGCGCGCTGTTGCAACCGTCGCATCGTACTCCTTCCGCAGCTCTAAGTGGCGTCGGAGCTCTCCACTACACTCTCTGCAATGACGGGGCTGAGAATCGATCCAGAAGAAGTAGTCCTCGAACCAGGCCTTCTGCTCTTCAGCGGTCCATGTGAATTCTCTGGCACATCGTTCGCACTTGAAGTCTGCGTCAATGTACCAGTGGCGAGGGCAGACGCTAAAATTTTGCTTCTCGATGCTTGCCCGTATAGCGGTCTTTTGATGAACAGCCAAAGCACCAAAGAAGAGATGCTGCGGCATCTTCTTTGGATCTGTGTTTCCGAAAATGTCCATGGCCTTACGTCTGGGTATAAGAGGTAATCGACCGCCGAAGTGCGATAAAAGGTTGTCAGACTTCGGCGATGCAGTATGGAGTTCTCAACATTGATTTGTCAAAAAAATTAGACAAGTGGCGACGGACCGCTTTCCGGAGTTCCTTCCGACATCGCAATCGAGGCGCGCACTCAGCAAAGCAATGCGGTTCTTGATTTGGGGCGGAACATGCATTTGTCGTCACATGACTTCAAGAATTAACCGGTTGGCGCCAAGAATCTATCGTATGACAAATCGCCCGATCGGCAACTCGGGTGGACTTTTTGTAATCGGGCAGGGTACGACTCACGGTCAGCTTGGTCCTGTTGCACTTGATTGAGTTTTGTTTCTCCACGCCAGGGCCTTTCTTTCATGCTCCTTGATGAACGGGTCCTTCGCGTCCATGTAAGCCTCGATATCGTGCGGAAACTGAGTCGCGAGGCTTCTTTTGAGGTCGCTGTAAGACTGGGCGATCGAAGGGTGAGCGATCATGTAGTCGCGAAACGCGAGATGCCGCTTCGCGCCGTCACTCCCGTTTTGAAAGGCATGAATCTGGTGAGTCCGCACGCCAGCCGCCGAGTTCTTCCGGAAATACCGTCGTCCGGGGATCCCCAACTCCCCTTTCGCTTCATAACCAATACCAGCCAGGGCGGGGGCACGACAATCCAGATCCGCCACGTCCGCGACTTCCAGCACAATATCGATGATCGGCTTCGCATAGATGTTCGGGATCGAAGTACTGCCGATGTGGTGCACATTAATACAGCAGTCAGCAAGCGCCGCACGGATGCGGTTGGCCTCAGCCTCAAACTGAGCCCTCCAGTCGGAACAGGGAGGAACCACTTCGACTTTCATACCTTACCCAACAATAAAGCGAACGAGGTGGCAGCGAACGAGTTTCCGTGCCAATCCATGCTGTTCCGCCACTTTCGTTCAGGGACTTCTTCGGCCTTTCAGTGGGACTCGCCAATCCGTAGAACTGTGTCACGAATCAAATCCCAGCCATATACTGTCAGTCCAAGATCGTTCGGTGTGCCCGAATCGAGCCATTTAGAAGCTAATGATACAATGATGCCCTCTTCGGGTGCCCCCAGTTTAACGAGCACTGTGTCAGGCGAGTTTGGATGACGTGCTCCATCGAACAATCGATAACGTGTTTGACTTCCCTCACGTCCGTCAATACAGACATGCGCGATACGACCTTCCGAATCTTCGAGCGAGAACCACACTGTTCCATCGTTATACGCCGCACCGAGTCGGATCGCGGTACGCGGGTTGAGTGACTGAATCGGAGACAACATTTCTTGTTCCATCCTACCAGGCCCTCCAGTCAGAACAGGGAGGAACCACTTCGACTTTCATACCTTACCCAACAATAAAGCGAACCAGGTAACGCCCATAGACCTTGTTTCCCTGAACAGGCTCGATTCGCCATTCGAGTAGACCGACTTGTTATTCAACACTTCCCACCACGCACTTGCCGTCGATCAACGCTTCCTTAAGTTTTGGGTGATTGAGCACTCCTTCGGTCGCGTCAATCTTCGATGATGTCGTCGTGAGCAATTTCTCGAGATTAGGGGCAATGCGTGGAAGTTCCGATAGATCCTCGAGATTCCGGCAGCGGTGAATCTCCAGCACCTTGAGGTTTCTCTTGACGGGTAAACCGGCCAGAGTCATAGGGTTTGCCCAGTAGAGTTCCAGCCTTTCGACACCAGCGGGAATCTCCAGTCCTGCGAACGATTTCGATGTCGGTTTGTAATGCCACAAATGGTATTCGGTAATCGTCGATGCCGAGATCCCTCGATCCGCCTTGATCCAATGGTTGATCACGGTACTCAAAGACTTAAAGCGAGAGAAATCGATGCCGGGCCGCTTTGGATGAATGCCAAGGTATTCCAGGCCAGTGAGTTCGTAAATCGGATCAACATTTCGAAGCGAGATATCCCAGAACCAGAGCCACCTCGCGTTTGTCGCATGTGCCAGAAAGTCGAGATTGTCTTGTGTGAATCCAAACGATGGATGCCCAAAAAGCCCGCGAAATCCGTGACGATGGTAGTGCGCAAGACATTCATCAATGCGGTGGCTTTCCACCCCAACGCCAGGCCCTTTTCCAAGGTTGTCGTGCCATTCGTAAAATCCGGACTCTTTTAGCTCGATACTCATGGTGGATAACGGCTCCCATCACCCGGCGCGGGCAATACTGCCAATTTCATACGGTCAACCGCATGCTCGGTGTGCATGACTTGTTTTTTGACAGTCATGGAGTATGACGATTCTTCTTTAGGTTTGTTTCAAAACTGGTTCAATATCACAAAAGTCGCAATTAAATAGGTCTGTCATTTCCGCGCCGACGAAGAGCTGTACGTTGAATCGTCCGAACTCCAATGAGGCACCAGTAACATTTCGATCCTCTATCCGTATTCTGTCTATACCTTCTGATAGTGAAGCGAGTGATCGCATAGGTAGAGGGTTGGTGCAGCGGATCTTCCATGCCCGCTCAGCATTAACCACTATAATCTCAAGCAATACTGGATCAGTATGAAGAGTTGCAACGGCAGATGACACTCGGGTATGAGGTTGTGTATCGAAGAAATACGTAGTCATGCTTTCGTCGCCATTTACTACTTTCAGTTCATTTGAGTATTAGGTACTCGACGACCAAACAGCGGAAGCAAAAAGACCACATTTTGGGGGTGCGGCATGGACTCGTCAGTTTTGAAGCGTCAGCAGCTCAAACGAGTTGTGACGAATCGCCCTTTGTCATCCGATGCTACACCGCACAAGGACGCCGTGCGATACCGCCGCCATCACAATCGCTATCCGGCCCCGCATGACAGACATGGCTCATCGGCAAGCTTCCTGCATGCCGCCCACTGCGGAGCTTCCAGTACCTCGCAGCGAACCTCCCATTCCACACCTGAAATCCTCCGATTCACATTACCCTTGAACGCCAAATCATATCTCTTGTGACCTCACGTCCCGTTAGAAATCCGAATTTCAATCCGGGATTTCCTGCGGTCGAGCATTGATTCGAGAGTTGAACCATCGTGTCGTTCTGGTTGTTGATATTGCTCGTCGGTCCTTTCTGATCGATCGGTTTTTCGCACGGTTGATGACTGCTCATTCGCAAGGGACATAGAAACAGTTTCAGAGTTTCATGAACAATTTCTCATCTGACAGGATCGTGTCGCTTCACACAAATGGTGTTAGAGTCATTCTGTGTTCACGATACAGGATCGACCTGTCGTGGCCGCGTTCGCTGGGAACTGCTCAGTGTTCTTCTTGAGGAGGCGAGTCAGGTGTTACCATGACGACGATCTCTGAGCACAAAGTGTGGTTGCCGATCGATAAGACATTTTTGCCAGCCTTGCCTCGTCGGTCGCGATTGACTGTGCAACAGGTAACTCCCGAAAGGTTCGATGTTACTTATCCGGTCTCGCCAGACTGGATAGTTTCCATTTTCTTCGTCTTCTCCTTTGGTTTATTCAGCTTCGCTGTACTCATCATCTTCATACTGGAACATCTCTGCGGTATTCCGTGGTGGATTACGAGTCCGGTTCTACTCTTTGGCATCCCGTGGCTCCTCGGAAAGGGTGTTGCCCGGTTATTGGGGCAGTCCGATGGGGGCAAACTGCTGTTAGATCGAAGACAATTTCGCGCGCAAGGGGGCGCGATTTTTCGATGGTCCGTGACACATCCGATCGATGATTGCAGTCACCTCGATGTCTACATGATAAAAGGCAGCGAGTCGAACATTCAGTCTTTGCGATTGCGCGTGGGTGAGAAATGGAATGAACTTGCGCAAGAGTGCGATTTGAGTGTGGCCGACCAGAACTGGATCTGCCAACAGATGAATGCGTGGCTGGGCTGGGAGTTTCCTTCACATTGTGTGGCTTGCGGCCATCCACTGGACACTCTGGATGTCGATTGGCCACAGAGAAGTGTGAAATGTGTGGCTTGTGATTACGCAGGGCCTTCCCCAGATCCATTTGTCCTCGATACAGCACCACCGGCACCACCCGACTCGTGCCCAGGTTGTGCCGGAATCATCTGGTTGACGGACGTTAATCGAGAAACGGGAGGTTATCGCTGCCATCGCTGTCATTGGAGCAGTGAAGCACTTCCACCCATGCGCATGGACACCTTTTCAAATGTCATGGATTTCTGGATGACCGAAATGGGAAGGGCTGTTCCGCTTGCTATCTCATGGTCGAACAATCTCATTTCAGACGATCAACTCCGGTACGAGTTTCCTTCAGCACAAAGTGCCTATCGTCAATTCGAGGAGGATCGCCTGATTGAAGAGAGCAGTCGAGACAAGTTCAAACTGGTCTTCGGACACTGGCAGATACCCAGATTCAGAAGGCTGGTCGTCGTCACGGGTTCAATTCTGGTGCTCAATCTCTGGCTGTTGATCTGGGTGTTCCCCGGCACACCGCCGCGAACGTGGTTGCATTGGTATGGGCGGCAGATGTCGTTCATGATACTCCCTGTCTCTGTATCTTTAGTCGCATTGATTGCGTGGTGGGGGACGAAGCGCGTCCAGGTTTTCTTTACGCCCGAAGCACTCTTGCTGCAAGTGGGTCAGATCAAGCGAGTCATTCGGTGGAACACACTGAAAGATGTTGGAGCACACCATGACTTGTGGCCGCCGATGGTATATCTCGTTTATGGCGGTACCGGCGCATTGATCACACCTCCGACTCATGCGACTGCAAAAGCCATGATGCGTCTCTGCCAGATTCATCGAGACGAGGCGTTAAGATACTCGGCAATGAATGCTAATGAATCGGCCGAAAACGATCCAAAACTCGGCATCACACGAACAGATGTCGAGCAGAACGATTTAATCTGATTCGGGTTTCACAGAATATACAGCAACCGGCCTCACTCTGCCCGACTCAAAGATGGCCATGGCGATTGCTCGTAATTACTAGCTGTCATTGTCAGGGTTATTCCTGCCACCCTGCGGCCTAACAACCTTGAATACAACATGCAACACAGATCATTGTCTCAATAACACGAATGCAAATAGGCTCCGGTTCACCAAAGCTATGCATACGAGTGGTACTGTAAAACTAAGAGGCTGACTACTCGGATTCAGTGGCTTTTTGAGCCAATCATTTTACTGTGAAGAGTTCATGGAATTGAGGGTGGTTGACTCGCCAGGCTTGTGATGGCTTCACGCACACGCTCGGGCCCGCCTCGAGGAATCAGATATCGATGCTTGCCTTCGTTGTCTTCTTTCAGGCGTGTGACGTTTTCCGAATCCAGATCAATCTTGCCCGGCTTGGACATATTGAAGTAGTCGCGATCAGGTCGGATCGCATGCAGGACAGCCACGAGATCCCAAGCCATGAAACCATTGCGCTTTCCACCAAAGGTTGCCAGGTCGGCCACAAGCAGGGGATGGCGCTCCGGAACTCGAAAATCCTTTTCCAGGCTCATTTCTGGGTAATGCATCCATTCACCCATTTCAAATGGGCACGCGACAACGTCGCCAGGCCAGTCGTTGAAGACTTTCGCGGCAGCGATTGAATCGCTAAAGATATTGAATTCCGCTTTAGGCTTGCTGAAGTCTCCAGCCATGACGACAAGCAACCGAACCTTTGCAGCCACAAGTTCCCGGCCATGAAGAGGACTGTGTTCATCCGGTCGCGATTCGAGCAGGTCGCGAATGTTCGTTAAAGGGCCAATCGCAATAACCACCGCAGAGGCATCTTGTAGCCCTGCCAATCCTCTCCGCAGGACAGCAACAGCATTCGGCGCGTCATTCGACGTTTGCAGGCGATGTGCGAATGCGGGCGAACCATTGGCAAGTGGTTTCATAACTTGGGCGAGATAGGGGCCGTCACCACTGGCTGTACCGGTTTGCAACACCCCGATAGGAATATCTGCGCGTCCGTAAAACGTATTCAAGACATCGCAGAAGGGGCCTGCCAGGGGATGGTTTTTGCTGACGGTCACGGCGACAATCTTGCATTCGCCGCGAGTTTGGAGGGCGTGCAGGACACCCATCGCAAATACATCATCAATATCATTGCCCATGTCCGTGTCCAGAATGACAGGAATGGGCTCAATCTCGGCCGCA
>JAIXUU010000208.1 GCA_027483405.1 Planctomyces sp.
AGAAATATGCCATTCAGCGAAGACCACGCCCTTTCGCAAGGCCTTCAGGGCGTGCCACCCGCTGGTACATTGAGATAGCGAAAAGACCCTCACCCTGCCCTCTCCCGGAAGACCGGGCGAGGGTTCCAGAAGAAGCTCACCCACGAGGACGTGGGCAAGGGTTTTTTGCTCCTTCTCCCGTGCTGACGGGAGAAGGTTGGGATGAGGGGAGCCCGAGCCTATTGGGTGTGCAATCAGCGAGCGACTCTAACGCGGGATGTTCATAATCTCAGGCGAAAGAGCAGATGTTTGGCACTCCGGCGGAAGCGTTGTAAATTTTTGAATATCGATGGAGAAGACCCTCACCCTGGCCTCTCCCGGAAGACCGGGCGAGGGTTCCAGAAGAAGCTCACCCACGAGGACGTGGGCGAGGGTTCCAGTGGGCACGCTTAACCGGACTGGGTGGTCTCTTCGAGTTTGTTGAAGCGTTCGTGAACCAAACGCCTGAGTGTCAGGAATTCGGGGGTATCGAACTGTCCGGAATCAATGAGTGACGTGGCCAGAGCCCGGGCGGTTTCGACGAGTTGTGCATCACGGATGAGATTGGCCCTTTTGAGCGGGGTCTGGCCATGTTGCCGGGTTCCCAGAACATCGCCATGTCCGCGTAGCTGAAAGTCGGCTTCCGCCACAGCGAATCCATCGTTGGTCTGTTCGAGTGTCTTGAGGCGGGAAAGGGCATCCGGGTCGGTCGACTTCGTGAACAGAAAGCAGAATCCCTGCCTCGAACCACGGCCGACACGCCCGCGAAACTGATGCAGCTGCGACAAGCCAAACTGTTCGGCATGATAGACAATCATCTGCGTTGCGGAAGGGACATCCACACCCACTTCAATCACGCTGGTGGCCACGAGCACATCCAGTTCATGTTCACGAAACTTCCGCATGGTTTCGGCTCGTAACTCCGCCGACATCCGGCCATGCAACAGGCCGACCCGAAACTGAGCCAGTTCTTTCGCTTGCAAGCGCTGGTACAAGTCCTCCGCACTTTCCCAGGTTTGAGGGGGGGCTTGACCAATCTGTGGCGACGACGCTTGTTCGGAACTGCGGGTCGTTTCCACTTTGGGGCAAATCACGTAAGCCTGTCGGCCTTCCGTCAGTTTGCTTTTGAGAAAATCCCACGCTTTACGGGCACTGGCAGCATCGGTCACGACGTGAGTGGAAACGGGTTGTCGCCCGGGAGGGAGCTCGCGAATGATGGATAAATCCAGATCGCCAAACGCAGTCAGGCACAGTGTGCGAGGGATGGGCGTCGCAGTCATGACCAGCATGTGCGGAATGGTTGAGCCCTGGGCAAAACGCGCACGCTGCTCGACGCCGAACTTATGCTGCTCATCGATCACGACCAGTCCGGGCTTTGAAAATTTGACGCCTTCCTGAATGAGTGACTGGGTACCGACAATCAATTGTGCTGAGCCATCTTCGATTTCCAAAAGGGTCATGCGCTTTTGAGCAGCCGTCAATGAGCCGGTCAACAGACGACGCTCGACCTGGCTTTCGGCGAGCAACTCTTCGAGCGTTTCAAAATGCTGCCGGGCGAGAATCTCTGTCGGCGCCATCAGAATGGCCTGCATACGATTGGCCACCGCGACCAGCATGGCTGCAATGGCCACAGCCGTTTTACCGGCACCGACGTCGGCCTGAAGGAGTCGATGCATGGGCCGCGTTTTCTCGAGATCTGTAAGAATTTCCCCCAAAGCTTCCTTTTGTCCATTCGTCCATTCAAAGGGGAACAGGCGGGCGATGCGAGCACGAATGCGTTGATCAGCGGGTAAGGCAATGGCCTCCTGCTGTTCAATTCGCAGGCGCCGGCGCAATGCCAGTCCCAGTTGAAATTCAAGGAGATCTTCGAGCAGCAAACGCTTGCGGGATCGTTCGTATTCTTCGAGCGATTGCGCCACATGCAAGCCACGGCAAGCCTCACTACGAGCCGGCCATTGATGAACTTGGCGGAAGCTGGCGGGAATCGGGTCGGTCAGCAGGTGGGCACATTCTTCCACAGCGGCTCTGGTCATCCGCCGCATTTCGTGCATGGAGATCCCTTCGGTTAAGGGATATCGCGGCAGAATGCCGGGGCCGGCCTGTTCATCGTCTGATTCCAGCCGCTGGACGAGTGGATGAGACATTTCCCACCGTCCATCGCGAAGTTTCGGCTGGCCTGTCACCAGGAGAACGCTGTCGGGTTCATACTTGCGGAAGACATAGGGCTGGTTGAACCAGACGCAGCGCAGGTAGCCACCATCAGCTTTGAGCAGGATGCCCACCATGCTGCGGCCACGTGAGATCCGGCTGTCGCGGTCGACAACGATGCCGCGCAGAGTCTGAGTGGTGCCTTCGATCAATCCTTCGATGCGGGTGGTCCTGGTTAAGTCCAGCACATCACGCGGCATCCACAAGAGGAGATCTTCGACAGTCAAAATGTCGAGCTTCGCCAGTAAAGCCGCTCGTTGCGGCCCCACGGTGCGTAAAAATTCCACAGGAGTCGAGGGGGAAAGTTCTGCCACAACGGCATTCTATCCCAAGTTCGCCTGCCGACGGAATTGACGCCGGGAAACTCGTCACATAGCCTGACAATAACTCCCAACGACGATTTTCTCTTTCGTCGATGGAGTGGCTGTGTCGATGGCCTGGAAAGCAACGCGGGCCAGATCAATTTTTGCAATGGAAAGCGAATCCATGTCCATGGGATTTGATGATCAGGATGTCGTCTCGGCAGAAACCATGCATGGGCATGATTGGCCTTGCCTGCGGCAGTTCTGCGTGTTTCTTGAAAATCGAGTCGGTCGGCTTAATGAATTGATGCGGCTGCTGGAATCGGCAGACACGCGTGTCATTGCTGTCTCGCTGGTCGATTCTGTCGATTTTGCGATGGCCCGGCTGATGTTCAGCAATGCCGAGCGAGCCCGGGAAAAGCTGGAACTCTCCGGCTTTGCCTTCAGTGAAAGTGACGTGATTGGGGTGCTGCTTCCCGATGGGGACAAGCCGATGTCCAGCGTCTGCACAGAGCTGGTTAAGGCGGAAATCAATATCCATCATGCCTATCCACTACTCTTCCGGAAGAACGGGATGGGAGCTGTCGCACTTTTTGTGGATGACAATGACCGCGCGGCACAGGCGCTACGGGCCGCCGGAATGGAAATCCTGACAGATGGTTCACTGCTGGATGATGACGAATCTTTTTAGCGGATTGATGAACGTAATCATTCGGATTCCAATTATAAATTACGCTCCCTTGTATGGGGTGGCCGGGGGTGAGCGTCTTCGTGAACCCCAGATCGGGCCGAAGATTGCTGGGGGTTCGAAGACTCAACCCCAGCCACCCGCCGCCATCAAAATACAAAAAGATCCTGACTATCGATCGATAATCAGGATCTTTGTTATGGAGATACAAAGCAGGCGGAGCTTACGGAATCAGAACGGTATCGATGACGTGGATGACGCCGTTCGAGGCTCCGATATCTGTCTTGACGACCTTGGAGCTGTTGACCTTCACACCGTCGGTGGTGTCGATCTTCAGGACGCCGCCCTGAACGGTCTTGGCTTCCTTGAGCTTGACGACATCGGCTGCCATCACCTTGCCGGGGACAACATGGTAGGTGAGAATCGCGACGAGCTTGGCCTTGTTTTCTGGCTTGAGCAGGTCGGCAATGGCGGCATCGCCCAGCTTGGCGAAAGCTTCGTCTGTGGGGGCGAAGACGGTGAATGGACCTGGGCCTTTCAAGGTTTCGACCAGACCGCCAGCCTTCACAGCGGCGACCAGAGTGTTAAAGCTGCCGGCACCCACAGCGACGTCGACAATGTCGCCACCCTTGGCAGCAGGTGCGGCTTCGGCAGGAGGAGCAGGTGCTGCCGGCACGGCAGCTTCCACATAGGTGGTGGCTGCAACTGCAGCGGCGGGAGCATGAGTAGAATAGGTTGTTGGGCAAACTTGTGCCTGACGGGTACGACGGCCAGCTTCTGCCTGACCTGAGGAGAGGATCAAGCCGGAGGCAACACATGCCAACAAAAGACCAGTGCCAATGCGGTTCATTTCAGATACTCCTGAGAAGCGTGAGTTGAGAACACCTGAAAGGTTCTAGGCACTGATTATGAATCGACAACCACTTTCTTGTTAAAACAATTAAAGTCCCTCATGGATCCATCGTGAACGTGAATTCGTGCTCTTCAAGAGGAGCATCTTCAGAATTCAGCCTTGTATTTTCTGGTCAGGAGACTGCGGATTTCGATCAAGCCTTCGCGAATCTGTTTCATCTCTGAAAGCTGCACGGTTTTGGCATTCGCGTTGACAGTAAGGTCAATCGTCATGCCATCTCCATTCGAAGCGTAACCAGCAGTGCTCCAGGCTCCATAAGGATTGGCCTGGGCCATGGCGTAATACGAATCGGCTCCGCTGGCAGCGCGCAAGACGCCACGTTGTAGACCTGCATTCCTCAAAGCGTTGGCCTGATATCGCAACGAACTGCTGACTCTGCGACCATAGTTCAACAAATCTTCATCGACATTGAGCAAAGGGAGTTTGTCGAGTTTATCGGCACTGCGTTCGAGCATCGTCATGTGATTATCGCGTGATCGCTTCATCGCATCCTGGAGATCGTCGAGCAGCGTATCAACCGAGTGGAAGTATTTCTGCGAAGCGGCAACAGTCAATTGTTCTGTGCTGGGTGGCTGGGCTGTGGGAGGGGTATTTCCTGCAGATCCGCTGTGTTCAAGTGGGTTCTTCAAGAGGCTGAGAATGCGGCGGACTTCAGCTGCTGTCAGACTTCCTTCGCCAATGATCGAATGCGACTCAACGCGCCATGTCCAGTCTTCGGCAGCACCGGGTGAGGCTCCCAAAGCCTGTAATCCCTGAGGGACTAAGACTTTCACCAGTGGTGTCAGAGCGGCTGCAGACTGTTCAAAATGGACGACGAGTCGGCCATGAATCGCATCATCTACGGTCACTTCGAGTTTGGCCGATCGCAATGTGCTGAGCACGCTGGTCGCGTTGGCTGTGTTGACACCCTTGACTTTCGCTTCATTAACCAGAGTCTCGACAAACCGCCCGGCAGTGGCAGAACTGAGGCTGTCTCGAAGATCAACCACCATGCCGATGACGGCTGTGGGAGATCGTGTGGCGTACTCTTCACGCAGTAGTGTGCCGGGGCGGGAATTGTTCGCCGCTCCCTTTTCGAGCCAGCGCGACAATGCCTGGCGACCGCCGCGACCTGTTGAGAGCCAAAGACCATCCGCTGTTTCAACGACCCACTGGCCGTCACGAGTGAGGGTGGCAGGTCTCTCGGAAAGTTTTTCCATTTTTGCACCCGTCATGAGGGACAGGCTGTCGAGCGTGAGGCGTGGTGAGGGAACACCGATGGAGTAATCCTGTCGAGTCGGAAGTCCGGGCTCGAAATCCATCTGGGCTGCCAACAGCAAACGATCGAGGCCGGGAACAAGAATGGTGGTTTTGTTGACGAAGCCAGCCCGCGACTTTTCTTCCCAACCTTCGCGAAGAGCCAGAGGGCTCTTGTAAAGGGTAGCCGCATCGACCCAGGCGGCGACGTTCGCATCTTCTGGTAACCAGTTTTGAGGTTCGTGGGCGGCTGCGTTACCCACACTCGAGATATGGAGGAATCCACAGGCGAATAAAGCCGACGAGAGTCGCAGGGGAGTGGTGGCTTGTGGCCAAGTCCATCGGCGGAGATTCCGACCAGAAGCGAGCAGGAAATTGACCACGAATCCCACCTTTCACTCATCACAGCAGTGTCGTCAGAAGTGTTCAAGAAGAGCCACAGCATACTCGATGAGCACGGTTTTGCATTTGAATTCGATGTGAATTCGTGTTGGCTGGTGAGCATCAGCTGATGGAAACAGACTTTGGCGTTTAGGGCTTGAAAGGGAGAGTGTTCGAGTTGGCCAGTGGAGAGCCAAGTTGATCGCGAAGGTCGCGATGCATGCGAAGAGAGGAAAGGGGTGGGAGCTTGTGATCCGGGAGCAATTGAGGCTGCTGGAACTTGGGGACGCGGTGATTGGCCACTTCGTGCAGTTGGGGAACAATGATGAATGAGCCCCTCCTTCTCCCACGAAGACGCGGGAGAAGGAGGAAGAGATAAGTCTTTTCGAAGTGGATTACTTGTTTTCTGCTTCGGTTTTGGGAGGTTGTGGCTGGCTGGCTTTAACGAGCGCTTCGATCGAGAGTCTCAGGGCTTCGACTTCTTTTCGGAGAGATTCCTGCTGAGCCTTGATGGCCTGAATATCGGCACTGGGTTCGGCCAAGGGGAACGAGAGGCGTTCCATCCGTGCCAGTGGTGCGGTTTGAAGTCTGGGAGCGCCGGGAACTCCTGGTGCGGCTTGAGCGATGTTCGACTGCCCGCTGCGCTGCTGCTGTTCCTTGATGATGCGATCCATTTTCTCGCGTTGCTCTTTGACGGCCTGTTCATATTGGCGGCGGGCATCATCCATGGCCTTTTCGGCTTGCTGCCGGGCTTCCTGTGTGGCTTCGGTGAACTGACCTTGAGGGACAGGCATGAAGCCCATGGAAGGCATGGGGGGCAAAGGCATGGCATGCGGGCCGGAAAGTCGGCCGAAGAGAGTACGAACCTGAGCCTGTACTTCTGGCGGGAGGGTGCTGATTTCGCTCTCGGAAACATCCCAGGTCGAATCGCCGCGTGTGACCTTGATTTTCCCTTCATCCTTGCCAGTCTTGGTGTAGTTAACCGTCATGTTCTCGGGCAGATGTTGTGACGTGGACGTGATGAAGACAGGGCCGGCAATCCGCATGCCTGTGCGCTGCCCTTCGACGGGCACTTCTGTGGATGGCTTGAGAATCAGAATGTTGCCGTCCTTGGTGGTGGTGACTTTGAAACTTCCCTGACCATCTTCGGCCACAGAAACGACGACATCAGTCGTATTTTCGCCTGTGGGTTCAGCAATCAAGGTGTAGGTTTGTGTCTCAGACTTGCTGGTATCGTCAGAGTCAGATTTTTTCAGTGTGACTTTGCCTGATTGAACGATCACCTGAGCGCTGCGGATCTCGCCATTTGCAGGCTGTTTGGCAATGGGCTGACCTGTCCGAGTGGTGACTTTCTTTTCCGACGTGGTGTCTTTTGGGCCGGATGTGCCATCACTGATTTCGAGTGTGACGGAACCACTGCTGGAGCTTTGAGTGAACCCTTGCGAAGAGGATGTTCCAGAGCCCTGGCCATTTGATGGTGCACCAGAGCCGGAGTTGTTGCCTGAGCCTGAACTGCCACCAGAGCCGGATGTGCTGCCGGAACCCGAGGCTCCCCCGGAGGCAAAGGCACCTCCTGATGCGGAGGCTGTGCCGAAGGCTGAGGCATTTCCTGAGGAAAAACCACCCGTGACTGACTGACCAGTTTTGGGCTTCGCGGGCTGAGCTGTATTCTTTTTGAGGCGAGGTGAGGGAGCCTGTTCCTGAGGAGTTTTGATCTCATCGGCGATGATGTTCGCGGAGTGGGATGCGAGAACCGTGAGGATCAGGGCTGCCACAATTCGGGACCAGCGGGGAGTCTGCATGGGAAATCCTTAGAGAGAGCTAAGTTGGTTGTTGAGAGGAGTGATGACTCTTTAGAGAGAAACGTGGAGTTGGTGCATTCCGTCGGAACTTCATGCACCCTACGGGTTCATGTGATTGCTTTATGTATCGAGACTTAAGGGAGTGGTTGTTTGGCGACGACCATGAGATCGCGGACTGGCATGAGGCCACGGCGGCCATCCTCCAAAGAGACTTCGATCCACTGATCCTGTTGAATGACTTCTGCATTGTGTGGCGCGACAGCGGCTTTGAGCTGACGTGTTAACTTCTCCTGGGATTCGCGCTGATCAGCCGTCATGGCGAAGACGTTCTCCATGTTACTGGCTTCAATCACCGGGACACTCACTGGACGAGCCAGCTCGACATCGTCGGCGAACATGATCTGTACTTCGCCGGGAAGAGGTAATTGATCGCGAGCGTGCGGAAACGGATCGATCGTGGCTGTCACTGGGGAGTCGGCTTGATCTTCATCGAGAGAATTGACAACAACCGGCTGGGGAGTATTGCCTGTCGGACTCGTCGGGTTTTTGCCTGCAAAGGTCGAATTGGCTGGTTGAGCGGCCATTCGCAGATCATTACGAGTTCCATAGAGCGACTGAGATGACCACCAGCCTCCACTGAAGGCCATGATCAAGAGAGCAGCCACGAGGACTCCTTGTGACCATCCGGGAATGGTCGAACGTCTGGACTTTTTCAGAGTATTTCGATGAACAGAAATTGATGATGTCACTGGTGTGGTCAGCGCTTGAGGAATCACTGAAAGGGCTGCAGGAGGTATCGCTGCGGGCAGCGTCGTGGACGGAGTCTGCTGGAAAACTCTTTCCAGCAGTCGGTGTTCGAGCAGTGCCAGTGCGACGGCCCGCCACTCGCCGTGAAGTTCTGTTTGTTCAAGGAACAACGCTTCCTCGGCTTGGGTCAATTCGTGATCGATCAACCTGTCGAGTTGTTCGGGGTGCCATTCGCTGGTTTGAAATTTCATGGGGTCGTCTCACTCAATAAAAAATGAGCCGAGAGCAGCTGGCGTAATCTGACTCGCGCTCGATGAAGCTGTGTTGTGACCTGTGATTCGGTCAGGCCGAGATGCTTTCCGATTTCGAAGTAGCTCCATCCCTGGGTGTATTTTAAGGTCAGCAGTTCCTGATCTTTGGGAAGCAGCCGGGCAATGGCGGACTGAATCAGCTTTTCTCGCTCTTTGGCGAGCAACAGGCCCAGTGGATCCGGGGTCGATTCTTCCTCGTATTGCCGGCTGGCTGAAGTGGCGTAGCGATGCAACATGCGGCGGCGTCTTCCTAAACGTCTGCGGTGCATGAGAGCGGTTCTGACAGCGACCACATAGAGCCAGGCAGGGGGAGGTTCGGCCTGCTGAATCGAGAAATCGGACTTGAGCACGGAGACTATGAACTCTTGAAACAATTCGTCGACGGCCTGTGGATCGCCAGAACGGATCGAGAGGACCTGACGAATCCAGCTCTGCTGCTCGAGCAGATACTTGCGTGTCTGTTCGGCCTGATCGCCGGGAGAGGCGAGGCAGGGAAAATTCTTCATCCGTGTTCTCGCCTGCAGGCTGTGACTGGTGACTCAAGTTCGACTAGTGGTTACTCACCTTACTGTTGCCAGAAGACACAAAAACTTGCAGGGATTCTGTGCATTTTGGGTCAGTTTGGAGCAATGCAGCGTGTTATGACCATGTTGCTGTGACGTAAGTCTTTTGAAAATAGATTGTTGCAAAACTTCTTGTGATATCGACGTGTCTTTATGTTTATCAGCTGATGCATGTCGGTCATCGTGAATCAATCATCCAGACGAAAAAATCCTGGGATAAAACGAGATCTCCTCCATGACGCGGGGGGATAAACTTTCGTAAGATTTTGTGACACCGGTTGCGCTCACGGCTGGATCATGCATTTCCAGAAAAAGGTATCACCCCAGGGTGATGATCTTCTTCGTCGAAGTTTCGATCAGCCGGGCGATCCGTGTTGCCTGCTGATTGACTCCCCACAATTTCTGCGGTCGTCGAGCAATGGTAGGGTCTGAGGATGCGTCAAGTTTTCCGTGCTGTCTTTCAGTTTCGATACTCGTTCATTGTTCTGAGCCTCTTTGCCTGTCTGGCTGGAGCCATTTCTCCAGCATCTCTTTGGGCCGATGATGGTGAAGCTGTGAGCCCCAGTGGCTACAAGCTGCCGCCCAAAGAAATGGTCGAGATCATTGATGCGCCACTTCCTTCGCAGTTATTACTCTCGCCGAACCATCAGAAGTTTGTGCTGATCGATCGGACTCCGTGGCCATCGATTGAGTTCTTCGCCCGCCCCTTCCTGAAGCTGGCCAGTTTGCGTGTGGATCCTGAACTTTCCGTTCAAAGGCGAACAGCCGAGTATTTTCGGATTTCACTGAGTTCGCTACCGCCCACAACTGATCCGGTGGTGCTCGTGGAACACAAGGGGCTTTCGACACCCATCTGGTCACCAGCTGGTGATCGACTGGCCTACACGGTCGATACAACGGGTGGGATGGAGCTGTGGGTTGTGGATGTGAATGCTCCCCAGCCTGTCCCTCGCCAGGTGCCGGGAATTTTGTTGACTGACATTGCGGGTTCGCCATTTCGCTGGATCAATAACGGGAAAGAACTGCTTGTCCGGCAGATTCCACCTGCTCGCGGCGCTATGCCTATCGAACCGACCCAGCCGACAGGTCCGATTGTGCAATCGACGTCTGGTCAGAAGACGAAAGCCAGAACCTATCAGGACCTGCTGAAGACGCCTTACGACGAGACGCTCTTTGACTACTTCGCGACGGTGCAACTGGCTCGTATTGATGCGTCAACGCTGGAAGTCACTCCTGTAGGCCAGCCGGGATTATATACCTCGGCTTCTGTCTCGCCTGATGGTAGTGCCATGGTGGTGACAAAATTGAAAAGGCCGTTTTCCTATCGAGTGCCTTATAGTCAATTCCCTCGAACCGTTGAGGTGGTTGATCTTAAAACTGGTGCCACGCTACGTACACTCAGTGATATCAAGTCGCCGCAGTTCTCGTCGAGTTATGGCGTGAGTGCGGGTGGTCGCATGTTTGAATGGGATCCTCATCACCTTGCTAAACTGTATTGGGTCGAGACTCTCGATGGTGGAAATGCAGAAACCAAATCGAAGTTTCGCGATCGACTGGTCACAGTGTCAGCTCCATTCAACGGGCCGATTGCTGAAGTCCTGCAAACAGCCGAGCGGCTCAATGATCTGGATTTTACAACGACTCCTGATGAAGTTCTGATTACCGAAGTTAATACGATCCGTCGGTGGAAAACGACAGCGGTTTTGAATCTGGCCGACCCAATTGCGAGCCGACGGGTGCTCTTTAATCTTTCGACGAGCGATGCATACGCTGACCCCGGTAAACCCGTGCGGACGCGGACACCTGATGGGCAAAGTGTGATCCTCAAACAGGGGACGACCTGCTTCATGGAGGGAACAGGGAGTTCACCCGAAGGGGATTATCCATTCCTTGATCAGATTGATCTGGCGACTGGCCAACGATCACGGCTGTTCCGATCTCAGCGGGGAACATATGAAACTTTTGTGGCATTTACTGATGAGACTCAGCGAACGATTCTTACTCAGTTTCAGAGCCCCACGACTCCACCGAACTATTTACTAAAACAACTTCCGCTTCGCCGGGAGGAAGTGGAGACTGCGGGAGAAGCTGCTGCAGTGAGTGCGCTGGCTCCTGTCAAATTTGATACAGGCGGTCGGTCGCTGGATCCCATTGTTGGGGCTGCAAAGCCTGAGTTCCCCGTGGGTGGGGAATTGCTGGGAGCCGTCACGAAGTTTAATGATCCGCACCCGCAGTTTACTTCGTGTTCGAAAGAACTCCTGACGTATCAGCGGGGCGACGGTGTGCCCCTGTCGGCCACGCTTTATCTACCGCCGGGTTATGACCGTACCTCGGGGAAAAAACTTCCGGTGATCATGTATGCCTATCCGCGGGAATATTCTGACGTCCAGACGGCAGGCCAGGTGCGAGGCTCTCCTCATAAGTTTACCCGCTTGTGGGGTGCCAGCCCTTTAATGTTCCTAACTCGGGGTTATGCGATCATGATGGATGCGGCAATGCCGATTATCGGTTCGCCCCGCAAGATGAACGACACTTATGTCGAGCAGTTGGTGGCGGATGCCGAGGCGGCTGTGAAAGTGGTCACAGATCTGGGTGTGGGGGATCCTGATCGAATCCTCGTCACAGGCCATAGCTATGGTGCATTCATGACTGCCAACCTGCTGGCTCATACTGATCTTTTCGCGACGGGTATTGCCTGCAGTGGAGCCTATAACCGGACGTTGACTCCCTTTGGTTTTCAGAATGAGCCGCGAACATTCTGGGAAGCACCGACGGTCTATGCGAGGATGTCGCCGTTCTTTCATGCCAACCGCGTGCGCGAGCCGATCATGCTGATCCACGGGCAGGAAGATCAGAACTCGGGGACATTCCCCATGCAATCCGAACGCTTTTATGAAGCTCTGGCAGCGAATGGTGCAACTGCACGGTTAGTGCTGCTCCCTCATGAGGGTCATGGATATCTGTCGCGGGAATCGATCCTGCATCAACTGGCGGAGATGACGGCCTGGGCGGATCGATATGCCAAGAATGGAAAGAGAATCAAACCGAGCGAGAACAAATCGCCGGGCAATAATGTGCCTGCGAATGGAGATGCTGCCGCAGCCAGCGCTAAGACGTCGGATCCGGTTTCAACTGGCAAAGCACCTACTGCCGATCGTGACGCGACGGAAGGAATCGTGGATGAGATTGAGCCGTAGTTGATTCATAGCTGATTATTGGAATCTGTATTAACTGTGCTATGCTCCAAAACAACAAGAGACCCCGGAAAGGTCTTTCCGGGGTCTCTTGGATGAGTGTTCGACTTACTGAGTCGTGATTCGCTTAAGCGGCGACTCGCAAGCGTGGTGTGGTGTGCCAGGGAGTTGGGCCTGTGGGGCCATCAGGAACTCCATTCCACTGGTGTTTGTGGAGGCTTTCGAGCACCATCTGTGCGGTTTTCATGGCAGCCACGCCTTCATCGCGCCCCACCAGCGGTTGTTGCCCAGTCTGCACACAGCGGACAAACTGCTTGAGTTCAGCCGTGAGAGCATCTGCTTCAGCAACAGGCAATGTTTCTGGATGCAGATAACGAGTGAAGACTTCTTTTTTCAACTGTTCGATATTGGCACCAGGTTCTTTCGAACGAGCCAGAGGAGATTCCCCCTGCAGCAGTTCGAGCGAGGGAGTCATCCGCCAGACTGTCCGGGCATGCAGATCGACATGAACGGTGCCTTGCAGGCTGTAGGCTTCGATTTTTCGAGATGCTGTCGGATGGACGCGGTTGGCTGTGAGATCGGCAATGCAGCCATTGGCGAAATAAAGCCGGGCCTGTGCCATATCTTCATGCTCGCCCATCACGGAAACGCCCATGGCTTCGACGTGCTCGACTTCATTCGAGCCAGCCAGCCAATGCATCAGATCGATATCGTGAATCATGAGGTCGTGAATGACGCCGATATCTGTCGAGCGGAACGCATACGGGCTGACACGTTCAGCTTTCAGGTATCGCGGTGTATCGATGTAAGGCTTGGCAGCCACCATCGCAGGATTGAAGCGTTCGATATGCCCCACCTGGAGGAGTGTTCCCATCTGGCGGGCCAGTTGAGAAATCTGCTGGGCGTCGGAGAGATTTCCAGCCAGCGGTTTCTCGACAAGTACCGAGACACCCGCACGGAGGAAATCACCGGCGACACTGAGATGGGCAAACGTGGGCACCACGATCGAAACGGCATCGACTCGATCGAGGAGATGCTTGTAGTTCGATACCCAGCGAGTACGACACTTCTCGGCTACTTCCTGACCACGTTCGGCGTGACTGTCAACAACAGCCACGAGATGAACATTGGGAAGTTCGCTCAGGATGCGGGCGTGATGCCGACCGAGAGCACCGACTCCAATAACTGCCATTCTGACCCGGCTCATGCCGCTCTCCGTAATGGATGTGGATTGGCAGGGCGACTGCGGACGGCTTCACGAGCACGTCCCTGCTTGCCCTGTCGCTGCTGCTCCAGAAAATCGAGCAGGTTGGTAAGTTCCCAGGGAATTACATCGTCACAGGCTGCCAGTAAAGTGTGCCTGGCCTCGTCGAGAGGCTTGTGCTCACGGAATAACAGGCGATGTGCCTGACGAATAATGTTGATTGTTGAATCGGGTAAGCCACGTCGCTTGAGGCCAATGAGATTGACGGAAACGATCTTGGGCTCATCGCTCCCGGCAGAAATCATGTAGGGAGGGATGTCTGTGGGAGCCCGGCAGCCACCCGAAAGAAACGCGTGTGTTCCAATCGAAGCGAACTGATGGACGACTGAGTTTCCCGAGACAAACGCATGGTCATAGACATGGACATGTCCGGCCAGCAGGCTGCCATTCGCCAGAATGATGTGGTTATGCACATAGCAGTTATGTCCCACATGGCTATTGGCCATGAGATAGTTATGACTGCCAATGCGGGTGATGTAGTCTTCTTTTTCGGCACCGCGATGGACAGTCACTCCTTCGCGGAAGGTATTGTCATCGCCGATGTCCAGATAAGTCGGAGCACCGGAGTAACCGAGATCCTGCGGTTCACCACCCAGTGCCACAAACGGATGCATACGGTTTCGCTGGCCAATAATCGTGTGACCAGTGATCGTGACGTGACTATCGAGTTGACATCCCGAACCAAGCGTTACATGCGGGCCAATTACGCAAAATGGGCCAATATGTACGTTGTCGCCGATCCTGGCATGGGGATCGATCTGAGCCAGTGGTGAAATTCTTGAGGCCATGCGGCGACATCCTTGTCTAACGCATGACGCGGGGCGGATGGAGAAGTCGGGTTGCGGAATGTTGAGTTCTGCAAGCTGCTTCACGAAGGGCCGCAGCGTCTTTCATGTGGTGGGAAGGTGGTAAAAGTGCTTTCTGCGGATACTCTCGGTCAATCTGGAAACGTGATGATTCTCGTTTGCACATCAAAGGTTATACGCAATCAACCTAGGACTGTAAGGCCAGCTCTTGCGATAAATCCTTTAAAGGGAAGTGGGGTTGAAAACATACATATTCGGGCGCCCGAATAATTTCGTGAGTCTGTTTGATGCGTTCAATAATCTGGTGATTGTGATGGTGCCCGGTGCGGAAGGCCCGGAAGTGGCCATGCAGATCACAGCCGATCAAGGCGAAATCGCCAATACAATCGAGAATCTTATGGCGGACGCATTCATCACGCGTCCGCAGTGCGTTTCCAATCGGGCCATCGGGGCCAAAAATGAGAAGATCTTTTTCTGTGACACGCTGGCCGTAACCCTGGCTTTGAAGATATTTGACTTCCTCTTCAGCGACGAAGGTACGAGCAAAAGCCACCAGGGTAATAAATGTCTCGGGGGTGACTTCCAGCGAGAAGGACTGAGGTTTGATTGGTGAGCGCGGGCCGTAATCGAGTTCGTAAGTAATCACCAGGCCATGCCGACTGATGGGACTGGCTGATAAGGCGACAGAGTCGTTTTCGGTAACAATCGCCTGAGGCTGGGTGACGACGATCAGGTCGCGATAGGCATTTTGTTCGACAATCCCACCATCGAGCAGGCACTGTACGAAATCGAGGCTTGATCCATCACAGCCTGGAGGTTCTGGAGCATTGAGACGTACCAGGCAATTATCAATCTGCAGACCAGCCAGGGCAGCCATCACATGTTCGATCAGCTCGACAGTGACTCCACCTTGTGAAATGGCCGTACGACGCTCTTTGCGGATGACGTTCTCAATGCGAGCCTGTACAGGGCCTGTCGATTTGAGATCTGTCCGCTGGAAGCTGATCCCCATCCCTTCGGCCTGCGGATGAAACGAAATGGTGACATCGGCATTCGTAAAGAAGCCGATCCCACTCATTTCAACGGCCCGTTCCAGTGTTCTCTGGCGTCTGGGCGCGCGCATGACCTGCTCCATCGGGGAAGAAGACCGGTTAATCACGCTACATCGTAATTTAGGATGCAGCAGGAACTCGCAAGCGATGCAACATGAATCTGAGTCTGTAGATATCTTAGTCACGAGAGCAAGAGAGCCACAGGTCGTAATGACTTAAGACCTGTGGCATGGTTTTGCTGTGGACTAGCGAGATGTTCCAGGGCGGGCGGCTTCAGCAGCTCGTGGAGCTGCTGCACCAGCGGCACCTGTGAACTTCTGGTTCAGATACTTCAGCACAGGCTGAGTAATATCGTTTTCAGCTTCGAAGTAGACCACCTGGCGGTTCATGCCCTGGATCAAGCCTTGAGGATTGTCACGATCGAGCTCTTCGCTGCTGAACCGCAAGACCAGTGTGTACTTGTAGTACTGGGCGTACTTGGCGACGGCGTCAGTCACTTCGAGGTAGACAGTGTGATAGATTTCGCTTTCCTTTTTGAGGAACTCACGCTGGGCGGAGCGGCGAAAGGCTTCGAATTCGGCAGATGATGTGGCGAGTTGCTTTTCGGTAGCCGAGAATTCGGGGCTGCCTTCTTTGAAGCTCTTCATTTTCTGCTGAAGGGCCTGGAGGTTGGTGGCCATTTCCTTGGCTTTGACTTCGCTCTGCTCGATTTCGGCCTTGAGGTCTTCGCGGAGGACTTCAAACTTTTTGTACTGCTTGAAGATCACGGCCATGTCGATCAGTGCCACTTTGTGAGCACGAGCAGCATCCGCAGCAGGTGCCTGAGCCAATGCTGGCTGGCTGATGTTGATGGCAGCAAAAGAGACAGCCAGGACAAGGGCCACACGGGCCAGTTGATGCAGCGGACGAATAACGATGTTCACGGCGCGGGCACTCCTTTGCAAGCCGGGTTTCAACATTCACAATGCGGTGCAGATCCGCCGTAGATCAAAAACTGGTCAGCCAAGACACAGATCTGATACTGCAGAGGCCCGTTTCTTCGAACATGCCTTCATGGCAAGTTTTCGGGAACGTATGCCCGCTCGTTCAGGGAATTTCCCAAAGGAGTCGCGAATCGTCAAGACGAAGAGAACCGTGGAAGAGCCGTTCTGTCGGCAAAAATGGCCGATGAGTGGGCGATAGGATCGATTTCATCGGTAAGGTGGCATGAAATCGATGTGAAAGGTGTACAAAAGAATACATTTTGTTTGTAAGGATAGACTGACTGCGGATTTCGTAGTTAACAGCGCGAACGCAGCCTCGAAGAGGAGTGGGTGAGGGTTTTCCCATTTGACAGGCAGCTGCCAGAAAGGTTTCCGCAGGATGGTCTCTTATTGAGATGCATTCATCGTTGAACCCAGTTGTGGATGGCTGGCCCAATACGTTCGGGCTCCCCTCATCCTGGCCTTCTCCCGTCGGAACGGGAGAAGGAGAAAAGAACCCTTGTCCAGGGCTGCCGTCTATTTCAAACAACTTTGCTGGAGTGCTGTTTGGATACATGGCTGAAGACTGTGTGGATGGGGTCAAACGTCCTCGTCGGCCCCCAGTTCATGGGGCTCTGGTGATTGATGGCGTTGGAACTGGGGCGGATGAAGACATCCGAACCCAATCACAGGGGC
>JAIXUU010000187.1 GCA_027483405.1 Planctomyces sp.
GGCATCCTTTCGTAAAGCCTGCGAAAGCTCTTTTGACTTTCTCATCAACATGGATGCAGATTTCAGCCATCACCCGCGCTATCTGCCATCGTTGATTACCGCGATGGGAACCGCCGATGTGGTGATCGGTTCCCGCTATGTGCCAGGTGGTGGAGTCCAGGGCTGGCCCCGGAGTCGCCGGCTGATGAGCTTTCTGGTGAATCTTTATTCTCGCACACTGCTGGGCATCAAGGCTCGAGACACCAGTGGTGCCTACCGCTGCTACCGGTTGGAGACATTGCGGCAAGTGCCCCTCGATCAAGTCCGTTCCAGAGGCTACGCCTTCCAGGAAGAGATCCTCTTCCGGCTGGTTCGCGCTGGTGCTCGCGTGGTCGAAGTTCCCATTCTCTTTGAAGACCGTCAGCACGGCCAGTCAAAAATCAACTGGAAGGTCGCCCTGGTGGCACTTTGGGATATGTTCTGTGTCGCAACTGAGCGACTTAGCCGCCAACCCGTCAAGCAGGAAATCTCGACTCAGGCAGAATAATTACGAATGCGTATGCTCCGGCCCGGGAAACTGGCCAGCATGGACTTCCTGCACATAGGCGCGAGCAGCACTGCGAATCTGCGAGTCGATCTCAGCAAACCGCTTCAGAAATCTGGGAGAGAAACCAGGCGTGATCCCCAGTAAATCGGGCCCCACGAGAACCTGTCCATCACAGTGTGGGCCGGCACCAATGCCAATGGTCGGAATTCGCAAAGATTTGGTCACCAGTTCGGCAATTTCTGAAGGAATTAGTTCGAGGACAATCCCGAAAGCACCAGCCTCCTCGGCGGCTTTCGCATCAGCCAGAATCACGTCGGCATTGCGTTGAATCCGGCCTAATCCGCCCAATTTGTGCATTGCCTGTGGTCTCAATCCCACATGGGCCATCACGGGGATATCGGCATCAGCAATCCGGCGAATCGTTTCGGCCTGCAATGCGCCACCTTCCAGTTTGACCGCCGCCGCCCCGGTTTCTTTGAGGATGCGACCGGCATTCGCCACTGCCTGATCGCCATTCACCTGATAACTCATGAAAGGCAGATCGACGATCACCAACGCCCGCTGACAGGCCCGAGCCACGATTTCACCGTGATAGATCATCTGGTCGATCGTGACAGGCAATGTCGAACTGCGACCTTGCACCACCATTCCTAAAGAATCTCCCACCAGCACCGAGTCGACGCCCGATTCATCAAAAGCTTTGGCCATCAGGAAGTCGTAGGCTGTCGCCATGGCCAGCTTTTCGCCGCGAGCTTTGGCTCCCTGGAAACGGGGAACTGTCATCCTGGGGCCAGTGAATGATCCTTCAGCCTGACTGTGAGGAAGGAGTGGGGCATGGTGCGACATGATGAAAATTTGAATCTCATGGGTGAACAGAGCATAGAGAGCTGCCATCGATGATGGCCAACCATCCCCAGCGAGACAACTTCGACAGGTGGAAGTTCAGCCTTAAACTCTGAAAATGTCGCCAGACACGCCGCGATCAGCGGCTCGGCAATCCCAAAACGCGTGGTACATCACCTCAAGTCGTCACATGAACGACAATGTGCCGCACATGAGGAGGTGACCACACCCACCAATGCACAGACGATCAAAATACGTGATAAACCGAAAGGAAAGTGTTCTTAAGAACACTTCTCGTGTGATATTCTAGCACATTGACCAATGCCGAGTGTTTATTTTTGCTGCATCATTTTGCAACAACCACCTGTGTGATAATCGATCACTGACTGGTTAACTGGTGGGTGATCTCACAATTTCTGCATTCAAAAGTGCTCGAACTCGGTCCAATCTGAGAAACTCAAAATTGGCATAGAACGTGCCATTGGAATGTGGCATGAGTCGCGACAGGCGTTGGCCCGCACTTGTCGTTACTTATGAAAGGGTGACCTGCTCTCTCAGAGTGGGTCACCCTTTCTGCTTTCTACCCAGCACGATTTCTCACTTCTCTCCGCATGTCAGCCCAATGCTCACCCACGCCAATTCACCAAAGCCATCATCGCTCAACACTGATACCATCCAGACTGAACTGCTTGCATGATTCCGAAACGGGAAAACTGAGGGCAGCATGCTTGCACGACGCCCTTCTCAGTTGACGGCTATCAGTGCTGGACCCGCTGCGAATCCCGATCCTACCGCAAAAGTTCGCCAGCGAACTCAGCTCCGAGATCACTCCCGGGCATTTCACTCCCGTGGATTGATGGAACAGTCAGCCACCTGTATTGTTCCCTTATTAGAGATGGTCTTTTGGCACGAAGTTCGACGAAGAGATCTGTGGAGTAGCGCTGTGACAGAACGAGTTGTCATCATCGGTTCCGGCCCGGCAGGATGGTCAGCAGCAATTTATGCGGCTCGCGCCAGCCTTGAGCCCCTGGTTTTCGAAGGCGCCATCTCCGAAGAGAACCGCATTCGTGGGACTCTGCCACTGGGTCAACTCGCTCTCACAACCGAAGTTGAAAACTACGCCGGCTTTCCTGCAGCCAATCTCACACAATTTCTGGAGACGGCACTTCCCAAAGAACGTCGGCAGTACATGGCACCACACTCAGGCCACGGAGTGACAGGGCCGGAGCTGATGGAACTCATGCGTGCCCAGGCAGTGAACTTTGGAACGAGGATTATTACTGCAGATATCGTTTCCGCCGATCTTTCCAAGCGACCTTTTGTTCTGAAAACTTCTGATGACACGGTTGTCGAAGCCCATTCGCTGATCATTGCGACGGGAGCCCGTGCCAATTATCTGGGTCTGCCCAGCGAAGATCGCTTTAAAAACTATGGTGTCTCGGCCTGTGCGGTTTGCGATGGAGCTTTACCTCGCTTCCGCAATAAGCCACTTGTGGTCGTCGGTGGTGGTGACAGTGCCATGGAAGAAGCAACTTACCTCTCCAAGTTTGCTTCGAAGGTTCATCTCGTTCATCGTCGCGATGAATTCCGCGCCAGCAAAATCATGGCGGCCCGTGTGCTGGACAATCCTAAAATTCAGGTCGAATGGAGCTCTGCCGTCACCGAGGTTCTGGGTGATGACCAGCACGGTGTCACTGGTGTGCGGCTGAAGAGTCTCAAAGATGATTCTGAGCGAACACTTGAGGCAGCCGGTATGTTCTGCGCCATCGGCCATACACCAAATACCGATTTTCTTGCCGGGCAGATTGAAACGGACGACAAAGGTTACGTTGTCTATAAGACGCCGTTCCGCACAGAAACCTCCGTCGAAGGTGTGTTTGCCGCTGGTGATGTCGCCGACAGCTACTATCGCCAGGCGATCACCTCAGCCGGCACGGGTTGCATGTCAGCACTCGATGCCGAACGCTGGCTGGCCAGTCGGGGAATTCACTAGCAATTGCCCAGCCACGTTTGAAGATGCTTTCCAAAATCTCAGAAAAAACCCCGGTCGGTTTGACCCCGGGATGTCACCTGCAGGAAATGAATATGCTGACCAAAGATGGCGTTCTCGGGCGAAGACAGAGGCTTTGGAATACAATCCCTTCGCGGTTTGAATGGCTTCTGATCGCTGACCCGAGGCATGTTCAATACCTCTCGAACTTTCTTGTGAACCCATTGAGTTTTTCAGCGGGTGAACGTGCCTGGCTCCTGCTGGAGCGATCGGGCAAGGCCACTCTTCTGGGTGACAACTTTACCCTCCGTTCGAGAGCCATGGAGCCGGTAGTCGATGATGAAGTGATGATCAAGTGGTATGACCACCAGCATTCCGTCATCAACCGCGATCATGCGCTTCTGGAAGCGGCCAAGCAGGTTGCAGATCGTTTGTATGGCCGCGTGGGTGCTGTCGAAGCCGAATGGCTGCCGCTGGGTGCTTTCGAGGTCCTGGGGTTAGATCACGAATCTCACTCGATCAAGCGCGAAGCGGGAGACGGCCTTCCCGATAAGTTCCCTGTCGATCTGGGAACGACGATCCGTTCGCTGCGTCGTCAAAAGGATGCGGACGAAATCGCCTTGCTCAAGCAATGTATGGCGGCGGGTGATGCTGGCCATGCCTTTGCACGAGAATTTGTGGCGACAGGACGAACCGAACTGGAGATCTACCTGGGAGTACAGCAGGCAGCACTTTCGGCTGTTGGCCGCACAGGGCTCGTCTACGGCGACTTCCGCGCAGCCACTAAAGAAACGCCCAAGTCGGGGGGCTTACCTACAAATTATGCTCTCCAATCGGGAGACATGTACATTCTCGATTATTCGGTTTGTCTGGATGGTTATCGATCCGACTTTACCAATACGATCTGCGTGACCGAACCAACTCCCGAACAGCATAAGCTCTATGATGTCGTGATGGCCGCACAGCAGGCGGGCGAAAAAACACTCAAAGCCGGTCGACCTGCCAAGGATGTTTTCGCTGCCGTTGAAGCTCCGATCATTGAAGCCGGCTTGAAGGATCGTTTCGGACATCATGCCGGGCATGGAATTGGTCTGGCACACCCCGAACCACCAGTGCTGGTTCGCGACAGCACGGACACGCTGCTGGCTGGTGATGTGGTCACTCTCGAACCCGGACTCTACGTTCCCGGAGTGGGAGGGATTCGCATTGAGCACAACTACCTCATCACCGAGACAGGTTACGAGCGGCTCAGCCAGCATGTGATTGCTCTGAGATAATCTTTCTCATCCCGGTTCGACTCTCTTTTGTGGCCGATTGATAATACATGACAGATGCGATTGGTTCGGTTCGTCCTCGCCGGGTTCTTGTGACGGGTGCCGGTGGATTTCTGGGGGGCGTGCTGGCCCGTCGTTTGCAAGCTGAGGGACATCAGGTCGTCACGATTCAAC